>DATNQR010000475.1:0-3485 GCA_036703905.1 Thermosynechococcaceae cyanobacterium | reverse complement strand
TCTTCTCTTCAGAAGCTCCTACAGTCTGAAGCGGCCTGAAGCGACTGAATTGATCAACTTATTGATCAATTTAGCGTGAGAACCGTGCAGAGATGAGGAATCTACCAGGAGATCAAGAAATCTGACCTGAGCTGTAGCGAGAGGGTATACCGAACCTAATGGGCTGGAATTGCCGCCTCTGGGCATTTTCCACGAGTGCCATAGGTCACGCTACTATGAGAAGACAGCGCCGCATTGACAAGCGCCATCGTTCAGGCAAGACAAACGCTATGCAATCACCGATCAAGGCTGTCCAATCCCCCATGTACGGGGATATGTCCTACCGTACTCCCCCGCCAGATCTGCCGTCGCTGCTGCTGAAGGAGCGGATTGTCTATCTTGGTGGCCCGTTGCACTCGATCGACGATGCTAAACGTCAGGGCAACGACATTACGCGCCTGATCATCGCGCAGTTGCTGTATCTGCAATTTGATGATCCCGAAAAGCCGATCTCGTTCTACATCAACTCCACCGGAACGACGTGGTATGACGGTCAGACGATCGGGTTTGAAACCGAGGCGTTTGCTGTCTGCGATACCCTCAGCTACATCAAGCCGCCCGTGCATACAATCTGCATCGGTCAGGCTGTGGGAGCCGCCGCTATGATCCTCGCCGCCGGAACCAAAGGCTACCGTGCTAGTCTGCCCCACGCCACGATCGTCCTTAACCAGCCACGCTCTGGCGCACGGGGACAGGCAACGGATATTCAGATTCGCGCTAAGGAAGTGCTGGTAAACCGCGCCGCTACCCTAGATATTCTGTCTCGCAACACTGGGCAAACCGCCGAGAAAATTGCCAAAGACACCGATCGCACCTTCTACCTGACTCCAGAGGCAGCAAAAGAATACGGCTTGATCGATCGGGTTCTAGAAAGCGCCAAAGAGCTTCCCGTACCGATCCCCGCGCTCGTGTAACTGGGGAGATATTTATGCAAGTTCCCTATCGCATTCCGGGCAGCCAGTACTATCAGTGGGTTGATGTCTACACCCGCATGGCCTTCGAGCGCATTATCTTCCTGGATCAGGCGATCGATGATTCCCTAGCCAATTTTGTTGTCTCCCTGTTGCTTTACCTCAACTCAGAAGACTCGTCGAAACCGATCATTCTGTACATCAATTCTCCCGGCGAGGCCATGTCCGAGAACATGGGCATTTCTTCAATCTCGGCTAGTCTGGCGATCTATGACACGATGCAGCACATCAAGTCTCCTGTGCATACGATCTGCATGGGTCAGGCTGCGGGGACGGCTGCGATGATTTTGTCGTCGGGCACGAAGGGCTTCCGTGCCTGCTTGCCTAGCGCTGAAGTTGTTCTGACTTCCCACTACGGCTTGATGCAAGGGCAGGCAACTGACATTCAGATTGATGCGAAGAAAGTTGTTGCCGATCGGGCTACGCTGATGTCCATCCTAGCTGCCAACACCGGGCGAACTGTGGAAAAGATCACTCAGGATCTCGATCGGCGCTTCTACCTGACTCCACCCGAAGCCAAAGCCTACGGACTGGTAGATCAGGTATTGGTCAGCCCTAAAGACTTGCCCCAGCCCGTTCCGTCCCTCATTTGAGAATTAGAAACTAAAAGTTAAAAATGCAGGGCTAACAGTCTTTGGTTTCACAGCTTTAATGCTCGGTTCTTTCTCCCAACCTACCCTCCCCTCTTTGTCCTATGCCTATCGGTACTCCCAAAGTTCCTTACCGTCTTCCCGGTAGCTCCTACGAGCAGTGGATTGACATCTACCAACGCCTTAGCTTGGAGCGGATTATTTTTCTGAGCCAGGAAGTGGACGACGGCATTGCCAACGCGATCGTTGCTTCCATGCTGTATCTCAACTCCGAAGATGCGGCCAAGCCAATCTATTTGTACATCAACTCTCCTGGCGGCTCAGTCACGGCAGGCATGGCGATCTACGACACCATGCAGCACATCAAAGCTCCTGTCCACACCATCTGCGTCGGGCTGGCGGCTTCCATGGGATCGTTTTTGCTGGCGGCGGGTAGCCCTGGCCGACGACTCGCTCTGCCCCACTCCCGCATTATGATTCACCAACCCCTCGGTGGCACAGGTCGGGCCCAAGCAACGGATATTCAAATCGAAGCGAAGGAGATCCTGCGGCTCCGGGCCCAGCTTAACCAGATGTTGGCTGATCGCTCGGGTCAATCCTTGGCGAAGATTGAGAAAGACACCGATCGCGACTACTTTATGTCTGCTCAAGAAGCCAAAGAATATGGCTTGATTGACAGCGTGATCGAATCCGTCGGCTAGGCACAGTATCGAATCGAACCCTGAATCTGTATTAATTCCCCTCACCGATGGCAGAATGATGACACTTCTGCCATTTTTCATGCCTGATGAACCTTGCGGAGTGCTATCGATTACTGGGTCTAAGCGCGGGGGCATCGTTTGAGCAAATCAAAACGGCCTACCGTCGTTTGGCTCGGCAGTATCACCCCGATGTGAATCCGAACGATCGTCACGCCAAAGACAAGTTCATTCAGCTAACCACGGCCTACCAGTTTCTGTTGGACAACGGGATCACTGCAAAACCTCCTGCACCTGCACCCCCCAAAGTCGTAGTTCGCAAAGTCAGAACTGAGCCGAACCAAGCTCCGCCCAGCGCTTCTGCCCTCCGCAAAACGCCGCCAATTCAAATCAATCCCAAACTATCGCCCTTGGAGCAGCAGCTCAAGGAAGTCTCCTATCAGCAGCTACAGCAGTTGCTGCGGGAACAGCGCTTTCCACGGGCGATCGCCTTGGTCGAAGGTCTGTCTGGTCGCATTCCCCAAGACCCAGAAGTGATTCAATGGCAGGCGATCGCTTACCAGCGCTGGGGACGGCAGTTAATCCAGGAAAAGCAATTAGATAAGGCTCGGATCTACCTAAAAAAAGCCCTCCGCACTGACCCGCACAATCGATCGCTGTGGGCGGAGGTGGAGAAAGATTTTCGCTGCATAGAGCAAGTGTTTTGAACTGGGGTGACCGATCGTCCCGCTCTAATTCGTTCTGGTCTAACTTGTTCTGATCCAACAGTGAATACTGTATTGCGCTTTACACAAAGTCATCAAATTAGTTAGCCTACGCTTCAAATCTAAAATAGAAGCTTTCCATAATCATTCGATATTCGTATAGAAGGTACTTTTCCTCAGGGGCTTTGGTAGTATGTCTGTAAGGGAAGCTCTGCGTGTAGAGCTATCTCATGCCAAGTGGGGACTGATTTCAGTAGCGTACTGCAACGGCAACCCCGTAGGTGGTACTTCAACTCATACAAAACTGAATTTAATAGCAATTTCTTGAGTTAGGTTAGCGGTCTGCGCTGATATCAAAGGGCTGTATCAATCTCTAGAGAACGTTTGTTTGACAGTGTATTTTACTCCATTTGAAAATCATGGGGTTTCTTGAGTGATTGCAGTCTCATCTCGTCCCACAAGACGTAGCTGGAACACGGTAAG
>DATNQR010000474.1:0-4823 GCA_036703905.1 Thermosynechococcaceae cyanobacterium | reverse complement strand
CAGGATCGTTGGAGCAGACCGCGCTTGCAGAGTGGGCAGCGTATCTTGCTTGGCTAGAACATTGAGTCCATCGGCATCCAGCACTAGGGGTTGATCGCGCTGTAACACTTGCTGCACGACAGCGCTGGCTTCCAGAGTCAGGCCGGGGCCGCAGGCGATCGCGTCATAGTCCGCTAAGTCCAGCGAATCGGGGAACTGGGCGATCGCGCCTGCCTCTTCTGGGCACGCAATCACCAATGCCTCCGGTAGTTGAGCAGTCAGAATTGGTTTCAGGGAAGCAGGAGCAGCGATCGAGAGCATTCCCACCCCGCTCGATCGAGCTCCTAATCCGGTTAAGATTGCACCGCCTGCATAGCGTTGGGAACCGCAGACTAGCAGCAGATGCCCCATTTGATATTTGTGGGTGGCGGCGGGACGGTGGAGCGGCAGCAGAGCGATCGCCCGCTCTGGCGTGGTGCGCTGTACAGAGGGTGAGTCGCCCAGGACTGCCAGAATGTCTGTCAGGGGCAAATCGAAATCAATCAATTCTGCTTGCCCAACCTGCTCCAGGGCATGATCCTGCAACAAGCCCTGCTTCCAAAGCCCCAAGCAAAGGGTGTGAGTGGCGCGGATCGCAGTTCCCAACGTTTCGCCCGTGTCGGTGTGCAGCCCCGAAGGAAGGTCGAGGCTAACGACAAGCTGAGTTGCCTGATTGATCTGGTTGACTGTGGCGGCAATGTCTCCCTCCAGCGATCGCTCCAGTCCAAACCCAAACAGCCCATCGATCAGCAGGTCGCAGCTTTGCAGTACGGCTCGATCGACTGTGGGGATGCCGAGGCTGATGCAGTAGTGGGCGTGCTGTTCCGGCAATTCCTTCATCCGAGAGAAGGGGCAATGGATCACGACCTCGTAGCCACTCAGGTGTAGTTCCCGCGCCACCACTAGGGCATCGCCGCCGTTGTGCCCTGGCCCCACCAGAACCCCCACTCGCCGTGTCACTGGATACTGCGTCTTCACCCAGGCGGCAATCCGACCGCCAACTTTTTCCATCAGGGCAGCGACGGGCATTCCGGCGGCAAACAGCCGTTTTTCGATTCGCCGCATTTGATCTGCCGTGACGACGAATTGCTGAATTTGTTCAAGTCTGGCTGGGGAAGGCATAGAAGATCCCGTGGAATTGAGCAGTGAGGCCAAGCGTCACTGAGCACGAAAGTGACAGGAGTAGATGCCCATCAACCATACCTCAGAGCGATCGGTTTGGGGGAGGGGTGTTGGAACAGAGCAAGCACATCTGAACAGCTTGAGACAATGAGCGCGGTGGCTCTGCCAACTGCTTCTATGCCTCAGTAGCCTGGAGGAGACTATAGGGATCAAGTTTGAGTAGATCGAGTCGAACTAAGCTGCACCTGTTGAACTAAGTTGCACTTATCGCCATCAACTCATCACTCATTTCAAAGTTTGCTGTGACGCTTTGCACGTCGTCCAATTCCTCAAGAACATCCATAAGCTTGAGGATCGATCGGGCTTGCTCCAAATCGTTCACCTCCAGCGTGTTGTTAGGAAACCAGCGTAATTCTACTTGAGCTAAGTTGAATCCTCTATTCTTGAGCGTCTGACTCAAATTTTCCAAATTGGTTGGATCAGTGAGGGATTCTGCAACTTTTTCCTCTTCTATTTCAATGATTTCGTAGCTGTCGGCTCCTCCCTCCAGAAATGCTTCTAGCAACACTTCTTCTTGAACTTCTTCTGGAGCATCCGATCGACGTTTTCGCCCCACTTCTTGAACAGTTAACGACACTGAAACCACACCTCTTTGCTCAAACATCCAACCGACACAGCCCGTTTCACCTAGGTTTCCTCCATTTTTGCTGAAGGCAACACGCAGATCAGCGGCGGTTCGGTTGCGATTGTCTGTGAGAGCTTCAATCAACACAGCAACACCGCAAGGACCGTAACCTTCGTAGCGAATTGCTTCCAGTGCTGAATTGTCGTTGCCTAGCTTGCCTGCACCTTTGGCGATCGCTCGGTCGATGTTGTCGTTGGGGATGCCTGCGGCTTTGGCTTTATCGATCGCGGTTCGCAGTTGAAAATTCCCGTCGGGGTCGGGCACACCGCTTCGGGCTGCTACAATAATCTCCCGTGAAATCTTAGTGAAAACCTGGCCTTTTACTGCATCAACTCTCGCCTTCTGGCGCTTGATGTTGGCCCACTTACTGTGTCCTGCCATACCTAAAAGCTATCTCGACTTTAACTATCAATAGCATAAGTGAAGTGAAGCAGTTCTATTTGCCCCCGGTGAGGGTTATACCTTGAATGAAGTAGCGATTGAAGAAAGCGTAGATAGCTAATGCGGGTAGAGTGAAGATCATTGATGCAGCCATAATGTAGTTCCAGTAACTAATGTATTGACCTTTGAAGGCATTCAGGCCCAGGGGGAGCGTAAACATTTCTGGGTCGGACAGAATGACTAGAGGCATTAAGAACTCATTCCATGCGCCCATAAAAATAAAGATTCTTTGAGCAGCCAGAGCCGGCTTCGCTAGGGGAAGCACAACTTGAAAGAAAGTTCCAAACCGTCCCAAACCATCTAAAGCCGCCGCTTCTTCTAACTCCTTAGGGAAGTTAATAAAGAACTGTCGCATCATAAAGATGAAAGTGGCGTTGACGATCGACGGTACGATCAATCCTTGATAGCTATTCAGCCAACCCAATGATTTGAGAATTAAGAACTTCGGCAGTAGAGTGACCTGTCCCGGAACCATCAGGACGATTAGGATGAGGAAAAACCAGAATCGATTGCCGGGAAATTGAATTCTAGCAAGGGCATAACCTGCCATTGAGTTAAACAGTAGGTTGAATAAAGTGATACAAAAAGCGACGATCGCGCTATTCCAAAACCAGCGCCCAAACAGTGGTTCTTGAGTCAGAATCTGCTGATAGTTGAAGAACGTAAAGTTCTCTGGAATGAAGTTCGTACTGCCAGCAGAAATCTCGGCCAGAGATTTGAAGGAAGCGGAAAGAGCCCAGGCAAAAGGAAGAAAAGTAACTAGGGTGTAGAAAATTAGAATTAAGTACAGAAGCCAACGTAGTTTCATGTTCTAGTCTATAGATTCTTCTCTAAATAAGTGACGCTGCACGATCGTAGTTGTAATCAATACTCCTGCTAACAAAAGCGTTAGCGCTAAGGCGTAACCCATGTCTAAGCTCTTGAAAGCGTATTGATAGATCAGCAGAACGATCGTTAAGGTTGAATCATTTGGGCCGCCAGAACCCGCAGAGAAAATGTAGGATTGATCAAATAGCTGAAAGGTTCCGATGATGCCTATAACGATTACAAAAAAAGTGACAGGTTGCAGGAAAGGCAGCGTAATGTACCAGAACTTTCCCCCCTGACTCGCTCCATCTAACGTCGCCGCCTCATACAAGCTTTCGGGAACATCTTGCAGAGCTGCTAGATAGATCACCATAAAGAAAGGCGCGGTTGACCAGATATTCATGATCATGATTCCCTTCAGTGCCACGGCTGGATCACCCAACCAGTTATAGGTTGGCAGATGCAGAAAACTTAGGGCACTATTGAGTAATCCATTGGAGTTATAAATCCACAGGAATATCAGAGTGAGAACTGCCGAAGAGGTAACGGCTGGCAGAAAGAAGGCAACCCGAAACCACGATCGTCCTCGCACTTGACTATTCAGTAGCAATGCCAAGGTCAAACCAAGTACTGTTTGGAGAGGAACTACGATCACGGCATACTGCGCGGTGTTCTTGAGCGCAATCCAAACGCGCTCATCTTCAATAATTCTGACAAAGTTTTTCAAGCCAACAAAGCGAAAACTTATTTCTCCCAGTAGCTGAATTTTCTGGAACGCTAAGACCACTGCAAAAACGATCGGCAACAGTAGAAAGACGCTCACAATCAGAATTGCAGGGGCCATGAACAGATAGCCTGCTGCTGCTTTAGTCGATCGTTGTCTCCAGATTTTGCTAATCAGCGGTTGCATAGAGAAGCTTCAGATGCTCCAGGCGGAACTAATTGGATAGGTAAATTTCTCGATTAGCTGTCTCTTGAGCCTTCTTCATTGCCTGTTCCAGAGATTGTTGTCCCAGCAAAGCACTGGTAAATTGGTTGTTGAAGTTCATACGGATTGTAGGTAGGTTTTCCCCGGCCTGCCAGATGGTAGCGTAGTTTGCACCTTTGATAAACGGGGCATAAAGCGGATCACGATCGTAGCCTAACTCTGACAGCACCGATCGACGACTCGGCAGTGTCAATCCCTGCGTCGCCCAGGCTTTCATTCCCGCTTTTCCTGTTAGATAGGCGATTAACTTCCAGGCTGCTTGTTTGTGCTTTGATTTTCGGTTCATCACGTAGGCAACAGTGAACACCATTGTTCCAGGTTTGCCATTGATAGCTGGCACTTCTGCGGTGGAAAACTCCAGGTTAGGAAAAGTCTCTCTGAAGTAAGGAATCACCCAGTTTCCTTCAATCACCATTGCGGCTCTTTCCTGACCCAGCATCTCACTTCCACTGGATGTCCCTACGTCCGTCGGTTGAGCAGAAGAGCGATCGTCGCGATACTGATTCACTACCGACTGTAGCCCTTGCAAATTTTCAGGTTGGGCAAAATTGGCGTAGTTGAATTGATTCGTTATCTGTCCACCGTAGGCTTTCAGAATGTAGCTGTGCCGAGCAAGTTCAGGCATAATTCCAACCCCGTACTGCTCAGGTTTGCCATCCTGATTACGATCGATCGTCAGTCTTTTAGAAAAAGCTTGTAGTTCATTCCAGGTTTTAGGTGGCTCAGTTATTCCTGCGGCAGCGAAAGATTTCTTGTTATAAA
>DATNQR010000473.1:0-16078 GCA_036703905.1 Thermosynechococcaceae cyanobacterium | reverse complement strand
CGCCATCGGCTCCTGAACCCTCTCCTCCTGAAGGAGGAACTCCCGCGCCTACTCCTGCCCCCAGCCCGTCCAGTGAGTCAGCTGCCAGTAAGCCAACGGAACCTCCAAACAACCAGCCGCTCAGTCAGTATGTTCTGGAGTTCAACCGCAGTCCCGTCGTGGGCAACGGCTTCCGGCTCCGGGGCACCTATGCAGAATCGCGCTTGGGCTTTACTCGTCCGCGCAACTGGAATCTCAAGACAGTGAAAGCACTCGTCCGGTTTCAGCACTCTCCAGCGCTGCTGGCCAATCGCTCCAACTTGACCGTGCGGGTGAACGGAGTCAGCGTGGGGAGTACGCCGCTCAACCGCAAACAGGCGCAGGTGGGCGAACTGCTGGTCAATGTTCCCGCTAACCTGATTCAGAACTACAACGATCTGACGATCGTGGCTCAGCAGCAAAATAATGCCAATGGCTGCTCTGATCCAAGCGACCAAACCCTGTGGTCAGAGGTACTGCCCGATTCCAAACTGCTGTTCGGGTTTCAGCCTAAAGGTAGCCCGCTCGACTTCAGCAGCTATCCCTACCCATTTTTTGACGATCTGAATCTGGATGCCAATCAAGTTGCCTACTTGTTGCCGGCTCAGGTGAACGAGTCCTGGCTAACGGCGACGGCTCGGTTTCAGGCAAGCATGGGACGACTGGCAGATTTCCGGCCGATCGAGGCGCAGCTAGTCAAGGGGCTGGATCAGGTGCCGGCAAACCAAAAGCTCGTGATTATCGGCACACCCCAGGAGCAGCCTGGACTCAAATCGCTGAAGTTACCCTATGGCATTACCAATAACCAGATCGTAGACGGCAGCAAATCGGCACTGCCCGATGATGTGGGCTTGCTGATGATGACCACAACGCGCAACGGAGGAGTTCCGGTGCTGGTGGTGACGGGCAATGGCCCAAAGGGAATCGAGAAGGCGATGCAGTTCTTGCTGCAACCGCAACAGCGCAAGCTCGGCACTGGGTCAACAATTCTGGTTGATCGCGTCGATGATATTCCCTCGCCGTCACCGCGTCAGTGGGCACGCTATCTGCCAGAGCAAAACTCGTTTAAGCTGGCCGACCTGAAGGGCACCGACGACAAACCCATTCAGGACGTAACGGTGCGAGGGGCATACACACCGCCAATGGAGGTTAACTTCCGCGCTTTACCCGACGATCGCTTTAAGCGCGGCAGCTCAATGACGCTCTACTACAGTCATAGTCCCCAGGTCAACCCGCGCCTATCTACGGTAGAAGTGCGCTTGGATGGCAGCCCGATCGGCGGACAACGCCTGACTTCTGAGAATGGCGCAAACCGAGAATCTTTCAACGTCAACCTGCCAGAAAACCAGGTTAAGCCAAACTCCAAGCTGCAAGTTGCGTTTAACTTAGTGCCAAAGGAGCCGGGTGAATGTGGACGAGTAACAGATCAGCAGCTTTGGGGCACCATTCACAGTGACTCCGGTTTCAATCTGAGCCGAGAAACCTCCGTGAAGCTCCCCGATCTGAAGCTGCTGCAAGCTGGCTATCCCTTTGGTGCGCCGCAGGATCTATCCCAAACCGCGATCGCCCTGCCCGATAATCCTTCTAACTCAGAGATTCAAACACTGCTGAGATTCAGCGAACGGCTGGGACGACTCAGCAAAGCGGATACCGTCAAACTTCGAGTTTTCACAGCGGGATCACTGCCCGAAGACGTTCGCAAGCAGGCCAACTTGGTTGGCATTGGCAAGCGCGAGAAGTTTCCCTTCCCGGAAGCATTTCAGGCAAAAGGGTTCCAGCTTAAAGAAGTCTTCACCCGTCAAACCGATCAGAGCCGAATTCAAACCTTCCCAGACGCAGGCGGCGTAATCAAGCAGGTGATCTCACCCTGGAATGGCGATCGCGTGTTGTTGGCCCTCACTGCCCAAAGTGACTCCGGCTTGGATAAGGTGCGGGATGTGTTCCAGAAAGACTCGCTGTTTTTCCAGCTGAAAGACGATACGGCAGTCGTTAACACCACCGACAGAAATCCCTCCAACTATGACCCTGATGCTTACGCCATGAGCTTCTTTCAGGAAGCTAACCAAACTCGCCAGCTCGACAATGCCTCGCCCCTCGATAAAGTGTCTCGCTTTCTTCAGGAGAACTGGTATCTGCTGCCCACTGGAATTATTCTGACTGCCCTTCTGCTGTATGGCGTTGTTCAACTGTACTTAAAGCGCGTCGCCCTTGGAGACAAAAAATGAGTAGCCCCTCGCTGCCTGACCCAAAACCCCCGCAGTCCGCTGTCAAGGCGTTGATCGATCCAATCCCCGCTTGGTTCGATCGCACCCTCGATCACTTTGGTCGTCGCCAACTTCTCTGGCTCGTTGGACTGCTGTTAGTTCTCTCAGTGCCGTTGATTGCTACGCCATTGGAGATTTGGCAACAGAGCGTGGTGGCGGTGCTATTGATTGCGATCGGCTGGTTCATGGTGCATCTCGAAAACCAGCAAGACGACCCCCGCACCAGTGAGTATCTGCATTTATTTCTGATTTGGCTAAGTTTGATCACCACGTTTCGCTACCTGTTCTACCGCACCTCCTACACGCTCAATTTTGATGGCTGGCTCAACAGCTTCTTCTGTGTTCTGCTATATATCGCCGAGCTATATGCTGTTGTAGGGCTGCTGCTGGCATACTTTCAGACCCTGAAGCTGAAGGAGCGCACCTCGATTCCCCTTGCTACCATTCCGCGTGAGCAGTGGTTCAAGGTTGACATCTATATCCCGACCTACAACGAAGATGTCGAGATTGTGCGAAAGACTGCCGTGGCGGCGCTGGCAGTGGATTATCCGTCTGAACTGAAGCAGGTTTATGTGCTGGATGACGGGCGCAAATATCCAGAGCGGCGGCAAGAACTGCAAAAAATGTGCGAGGAAGTTGGTTGCACAATGCTGATCCGGGACAACAATGACCACGCTAAGGCAGGCAACATCAACACGGCGATGAAGCGCACAGGGGGCGATTTGGTCATGATTCTGGACTGTGACCACATTCCCACTCGTGACTTTTTGCAAAACGTGGTGGGCTTCTTTATTAATCCCAACGTTGCTCTTGTGCAGACACCGCACTGGTTCTATAACCCTGACCCATTCGAGCGCAACCTGCTGACGCGCGGCAAGGTTCCCGTTAGTAACGAACTCTTCTACAAAGTTGTACAGAAGGGCAACGACTTTTGGAATGCGGCTTTCTTCTGTGGATCGGCGGCAGTGATTCGCAAGAACTATGTGCTGCAAATTGGCGGCATTGCGGTAGAAACCGTGACTGAAGACTGCCATACCTCGTTCCGCCTGCACTCCCTCGGCTATGAGTCGGTTTACTACGACAAAATTATGGTCGCAGGATTGGCTCCAGAAAAGTTCTCGGCGCTGGTGGGGCAGCAGGTGCGCTGGGCCCGGGGTATGGCGCAGATTTTGCGGATTGAGAACCCGTTGTTGAACCGCAAACTCAACCTATCAATGCCGCAACGCCTGTGCTATTTCTCCGCCATGTTTGGCTTTTTCTACGGCTTTCCGCGCATTATTTACGCGATCGCACCCCCGTTGTTTTTGCTGCTTGGCATCAACCCAATTCGCGGTTTGGGGCTGGAAACCCTAGCCTACGCTCTGCCGCACATTGTTCTGTCGATGAATACGAACTACATCACCTCGAAGCGGGTACGCTACTCCTTCTGGAACGAAGTGTTCGAGTTTGCGCTGTCCTTCTATGCGGCGATCGTCACGTTTATGGCGCTGATCAACCCAAAGATGGGTTCCTTCAACGTGACTGACAAAGGCTTGTCTGTTACCAAACGCAGTTTCGACTGGACTTCTGCCCGTCCTGTGGTGATTGTCACGGTGATTGTAGCTGCCTCACTGTTAGCGGTTCCCTTCTGGCTGATTCTGCTGCCTGAAGCTAGAGAAGCCGTGCTGGTGAACGCTCTCTGGAGCGTGTTTAACCTGCTCCTGCTAATGGGTGCGCTTCTGGTTGCCCTTGAGCAACCGCAGCTCCGCCGCGCTCACCGCCTCAACCGAGAATTGTCGGCGATCGTTTACAGTCAAAACGAAACCTGGACTGGCAAGACGATCGATGTCAGCGAAACAGGGGCCCGAATTCTCTTTGATTCCTGGCTTAACATTCCCGATGTGATCGAGTTGGAGCTAGTCGGCGACTATGGGGCTAGAGCGTTTCTGACAGCGCAGGTGATTCGGGGTGTCCCGCTCAACGAGAATCAGTCGCTTCTGATTGTGGATTTTCTGGAACCGACCCGCGAACAAGTTGATGCTTTGGGTTTGGTTCTTTATTCAGACGTGCGCGAATGGTACTCCCAAAACCGAGAAGAAGTCGATGATCCCCTCGGCTCACTGCGGTTCCTGGTTACCAGTCTCAGCCGCTCTTTCCAGGACTTTAAACCGATGAAAGGTGAACAGGTTCGCAAACGGATTCAAGCTCCAGCGCAATTGTTCTGGGAGGGACACTTATATCCCGCGATCGCTACCGAGGCTGGCATTAAGAGCTTACGGCTGGTGCTGGATGCTCAACTGATTCCGAATTGGGAAGTCTTGCAGCGGAAAAAACCAGTTGTAGGTTTATTACTTGGGACTCAATCAACCGACGGCACCATCATTGCAAACCCCGAAAATCGCTTGCTGGCAGTTGTAGATACGATTGAAGTTAAGCCTAGCGGTGATAGCGCGACCCAAAATCAGGTGGCGATCGAACTTCGTTTCCCGGAGCAGTTGAGAGCACGTCAAGAAAGCAAGATCAAACCACTTTTGGGCTAACCTTTTCTTGCTTTGTCGCTCAACAACTGGGCATCAACAAGATACCCAGTTGTTGAGCGACATAGAGACATCTGCGCCGGAGGTTGGCGGAAAACCTACCGACCGGAACGATCGCTCAAATACGAACCTTTCGATTGAGCACATCTAGCAAATCATTTCTGATGAGCGCTGACCTCGGAATCCAGGAGGCGATCAACCCTCCCTTTTTCAAACTAGCCCGTCTTTTTTGGCCATCTCGATCGCCAGGTCAATCACGCGGTTGGAATAGCCCCACTCGTTGTCATACCAGGTGATGACCTTGAAGAAATTGGCGTTCAACTCAATGCCAGCTTTGGCGTCAAAAATGCTCGATCGAGGATCAGTACGGAAATCCATCGACACTAGCTCCTCGTCGGTGTAGCCCAAAATGCCCTTCAGTCCATTTTCGGAGGCAGCTTTCACAGCTTCACAAATTTCTCGGTAGCTGGTGGCTCTTTCAGTTTTGAAGGTCAGATCTACAACCGAAACATCGGGAGTGCCGACGCGAAAAGCCATCCCGGTCAGCTTGCCTTTGAGTTCCGGCAGCACTAAGGCCACGGCTTTAGCGGCCCCCGTGGAGGAGGGAACAATGTTTTGGCTGGCTCCACGGCCGCCGCGCCAGTCTTTTTTGCTGGGGCCATCTACCGTGTGCTGAGTGGCGGTCATCGCATGAACCGTGGTCATCAAGCCTTCTGCTAGGCCGAAGGAGTCGTTGAGGACTTTGGCGATCGGGGCGAGGCAGTTAGTGGTGCAACTGGCGTTGGAAACGATCGTGTCTTTCGCAGGGTCGAAGTTCTCGTGGTTCACGCCCATGACGAAGGTGGGAACTTTTTCGGGATCTTTGGTAGGGGCAGAAATAATCACCCGTTTGGCTCCGGCTTTCAGGTGGTTTTCGGCCCCGGCGTAATCGGTGAACAGCCCTGTGCATTCCACGACGTAATCTGCGCCCAGATCTTTCCAGGGTAATTCTGCCGGATTCCGCACCGAGACGCAGGGAACTAGGCGACCGTTGATTTCGATGCCATCGGGTTGCGCGTTCACCACGCCTTTGAATGTGCCGTGGGTGGAGTCATATTTAAACAGGTAAGCAAGGTTGTCTGATGGAACCAGATCGTTCACCCCAACCAGTTCGATTTCGGGGTGGTCAGTGGCAATGCGGGCCACCAAGCGACCGATTCGACCGAACCCATTGATGCCAATTTTGATGGACATAATTCAAACTCCTCGAAAATTTGTTTTACAGCTGTAGACAGACAGCTTAGGACATTGGGTTTGAAGAGGGTGTGGGGCGGTGCCCCTGGCTGAGGTTTCACACCCACACCCCTTCAAACCTATGAAGCTATGGCTATATTGATTCAGTTTGGCGCTTCCTGATTACCCCGATCGTGCCTAGCGCTACCCAAACTCCGGGGCCCACAGTTCCACTACAGGCACTTCCCAGCCGGGAAGCAACTCTGGCACAGTGAGCAGGTCGCCATCTCGTAAAATCTCAGTCTTCTGATCTAGGCGATGGATTTCCACAGTCCGATCTTCTGGGTTCACCAGCAACCCAACCTGAGTTCCTTGCGCCAGAAAATCCTGGATTTTAGTTCTCAGTTTCTCGCTGCGATCGGTGGGAGATTTCACCTCCACCATCAAGTCAGGAGCTAACTCGGCAAAGCTGCGGGGACTGCGGGGCAGACGATCGGCTAGAACAAACGAAACATCAGGCGCACGAGTGTCGGAGTTCGGCAAAATGAATCCAGCGCTGGAGCCTGTGACTCGCCCCAAGCTGCGGGGAATCACCCACGCTCCTACGAATGTAGAAATGCGAGTGGAAACCTCATCAGACTCGTAGCTCGAAGGACTCGTCAGAATAATTTCCCCTTCAACTAGCTCCATCCGATGATTGGGAAGCTGCTCCTGAACTTTTTCCAGGTCTTTGACAGTGAGCGGCATGGCGACGACCTCCAAAGAATGTGCGCTGTGGACTCCCTGCCTTCAGACTCCAACTGTCAAGAGAAGTCAGAGTCTGATACGGAGCCTGATACGGATGACTTATTTTGAATCAACCTTCAGCCCTGCATCTGCCTGGTCATATTCCTCCAAAGCAATTTTGACGGGCTGGGTATTCCAGATTTGGTCGCAGTAGGTTTGGATAGAGCGATCGGATGAGAACTTGCCCGATCGAGCCGAGTTGAGAATGGACATCCGGGCCCAGTTATCGCGATCGCGGTAGGCCTGACTCACCTTGTCCTGACAGTCAATGTAGGACTGGTAATCAGCGAGCAGCAGGAACCGATCTTGATGGAGGAGGTTATCTACAAGGGGCTTGAACAAATCGCAATCGCCTTTAGAGAAGTGCCCGGAGGAGATCAGTTCAAATACGGCTTGCAGATCGGCGTTGGCATTGAGGTAGTCCATGGGATTGTAGCCTTTGGCTTTCACTGCCGCCACTTCGTCCGCCCTCAAGCCGAATAGGAAAAAGTTTTCTGCGCCTGCTTCCTGGCGGATTTCAATGTTTGCGCCATCCAGTGTGCCGATCGTCAGCGCCCCGTTCATCATAAATTTCATGTTGCCCGTCCCGGAAGCTTCCAATCCGGCGGTGGAGATTTGCTCTGACAAATCTGCGCCCGGATACACCCGCTCACTGTTGGTAACGTTGAAGTCCGGCAGGAAGGCAACCTTGAGTCGATCGCCCACATCAGGATCGCTATTGACCACTTCAGCAACAGAGTTGATCAGTTTGATGATCAGCTTGGCTATGAAGTAGCCGGGAGCCGCCTTACCACCAAAGATAAAGGTGCGAGGCTGAATATCCACTCCAGGATTACGCTTAATTCGGTTGTAGAGCGTGATAATGTGCAGGACGTTGAGGTGCTGGCGCTTGTATTCGTGAATCCGCTTCACCTGAATGTCGAAGATGCTGTTGGGATTGACAGTGACGTAGGCGCGGCGCTGAATTTCGGCAGCCAGATCTCGCTTGATCGCCATCTTCACCTCGCGCCATTCTTGCTGGAAGGCTCGATCGTCTGCAAACTGCTCCAGTTGTCTCAGGTCGTCCAGATGGGTGAGCCAGTTATCGCCGATTTTGCTAGAAATCAGCTTCGTCAGACGAGGATTGTTCAGCACTACCCAGCGTCGGGGAGTTACGCCATTGGTGACGTTGGTGAACTTCTCCGGGTACATTTCGTAGAAGTCGTTTAGGGTAGTTTCTTTCAGCAGTTGGCTGTGTAGCTCTGCCACACCGTTGATAGCGTGACTGCCAACACACGCCAGATGGGCCATCCGCACGTAGCGATCGCCCGACTCATCAATCAGCGACATCCGGGCCATGCGATCGCCATCGTTGAGGAACTTGATTCGCACTTCGTTCAGAAATCGGCGGTTGATTTCATAAATGATCTGCAAGTGGCGCGGCAGCAGCGTTCCGAACAGGCTAACTGACCACTTCTCCAGAGCTTCTGGCAAGAGCGTGTGATTGGTGTAGCCGAGGGTTTTTTGGGTTGTGTCCCAGGCGGCATCCCAGTTGAGGTGATGGTCGTCCACCAGCAGGCGCATTAGTTCTGCCACAGCGATCGCGGGGTGAGTGTCGTTTAGCTGGAGCGCAAACTTCTCGTGCAGGGTGTTGAGGGATTTTCCAGCCCGGAGGTGAACGCGGATAATGTCTTGCAGAGAGCAAGAGACGAAGAAGTATTGCTGTTGCAACCGCAGTTCTTTTCCCTGGAGTTGCTCGTCGTTGGGATAGAGAACTTTGGTGATGTTTTCCGACACCATTTTGCGGTGAACTGCACCGTAGTAGTCACCTTTATTGAAGGCGGCGAAATCGAAGGACTCTGGCGCTTCAGCTTTCCAGAGGCGGAGGGTGTTGGCGGTGTTGACTTTGTAGCCCAGGATTGGCGTGTCGTAGGGCACACCTCTGACCACCTGATCGGGAACCCAACGAATCCGATAGTTGTCCTGGTCGCTGATGTAAGATTCCACTCGGCCGCCAAACTTCACCTCGGCTGCGATCTCAGTGCGGGCAATTTCCCACGGGTTGCCGTTCCGCAGCCACTTGTCTGTGATTTCCACCTGCCAGCCATCCCGGATCTCCTGATCAAAAATGCCGTACTCGTAGCGGATGCCATAGCCGATAGCCGGGACTTCCAGGCTCGACAGGGAATCTAGATAGCAGGCCGCCAACCGACCCAAGCCGCCATTACCCAAGCCGGGTTCTTCCTCCTGCTCCATCAGTTCCTTCAGGTTCAACCCAGATTCTTCCACCGCCTGAGCGACGCGATCGTAGATGTCCAGGTTGATCAAGTTGTTGCCCAGGTGCGGGCCGACCAGAAATTCGGCAGACAAATAGCCGACGATCCGTACATCCTGCTTTAAGTAAGTCTGCTGCGTAGCCAGCCAGCGCTGGAGAAGGCGATCACGCACAGTGTAAGCCAGGGCCATGTAGAAATCATTCTTTGAGGCAACCGAGGGAAAGCGTCCCTGGATGTAGCGCAGGTTATCCGCCATCGCTCGCCGCAGCGTTTCCACACTCAGCCCCGTGCGATCGTCCTCGACTTGAATGTTCGGGGCACAGAGCGGCAAATCATCCGTAATCTGGTTGTCCACTGTCTGCATGATGGGTTTCCCTCTGATTTGATTCGACTAACTGATTTGATTACGACTAGCTGATTTGGTTCGGCTAGCTGATTTGGTTCGACTAGCTGACTGAGGCTCTGGAGAAGTAGCTGGAAAGCTGAGATCTGAAGCAGTATTCAAGTGATCACGGTCGGTGCATCCCTGCCCGTGTAGGAACGAACTTCGGCGATCGTAGCAGCGATCGCAACTAAATCCGCTAAAGCGGGCTGTACCTCCTGATGCTGCCGGTGACGATCGGGTTCAAAGCGCTCGAAATAGAGCCGCAGAGTTGCGCCCTGAGTGCCTGTGCCAGAAAGCCGAAACACGATCCGGGAGCCGTCCTCGAATCTGATCCGCAATCCCTGGCGCTCGGTGAGGCTACCATCCACCGGATCTGAGTAGGCAAAGTCATCAGCCTGAGCAACGGTTTGGGAGCCAAGTTTCTGACCTTTCAACTGAGGGAGGCGATCGCGCAGGCGTTCAATCAGCGCTTGGGCCCGATCGCTGTCTACGCCTTCGTAGTCGTGGCGAGAGTAGTAGTGGCGGCCATAGGTTTGCCAGTGGTGTTTCACAATATCTTCTATAGGCTCTTGGCGCACTGCCAGGATGTTCAGCCAGAACAGAACTGCCCATAGTCCATCTTTTTCCCGGATGTGATTCGACCCTGTGCCAAAGCTTTCCTCGCCGCAGAGCGTCACTTTGCCTGCATCCATCAGGTTGCCGAAGAATTTCCAGCCCGTCGGTGTTTCGTAGCAGGGAATGTGCAGCTTTTCGGCCACCCGATCGACTGCCGCACTGGTGGGCATCGATCGTGCCACTCCCGCCAGCCCAGTCCGATAGCCAGGAATTAAGTGAGCATTGGCCGCCAGCACTGCCAAACTATCGCTGGGCGTGACGAAAAATCTGCGGCCTAGGATCATGTTGCGATCGCCATCGCCATCAAAGGCCGCGCCCAAATCTGGCGCTTCGATCCCGAACATTTTAGCCACAAGCTCGTGAGCATAAACCAGATTAGGATCGGGATGTTCACCGCCGAAGTCTTCTAGGGGAATTCCATTCTGCACCGCTCCTAGTGCGCTTAGACGCTGCTCAAAAATCCGGTGAGTGTAGAGTCCTGTAACCGCGTGCATGGAATCAAGGCAGATTTGATGGGAAATCAGCCAGGACTGAATGCGATCGAAATCAAACAGCGACTCCATCAACTCAGCGTAGTCCTGAACGGGATCGATCACTTCGATCGTCATGCCGCCGATGTGGGAAGTGCCGAGACGATCAAGATTCACATCGGGTGCATCCAGGATCAAAAAGCGGTCGATCGTTTGGCTGTGGGCAAAGATCGCTTCCGTGACGATCTCTGGAGCAGGTTCGCCGTTGCCCAAGTTCACCTTTACGCCAAAATCACCATCCACACCGCCTGGATTGTGGCTGGCAGACAGAATGATCCCCGCTTGAGCGTGGTGTTTGCGAATCACACCGGAAGCAGCTGGAGTGGACAAAATGCCGCCCTGGCCCAGCAACACCCGCGCAACGCCGTTTGCCGCCGCCATTTTCAAAATGGTCTGAACTGCCGATCGATTGAAGTATCGCCCATCGCCGCCCAGCACCAGTAGCCCGCCCTGCAACTGCGGCAGCGTGTCAAGAATCGCTTGAACAAAATTCTCCAGATAGTGAAACTTCTGGAACATCGCCACAGGCTTCCGCAGCCCAGAAGTGCCAGGCCGCTGATCCAGGTAAGGCGTAGTGATGACGTTGCCGATGTTCATCTCAGGACTGATCGTAACCAAAACTCGATCGCAACAGCGCTGCCACGCCTAAGAATAGGTCGATCCCTCCCATCAGGCTTCGTTTTCAAGAATTTCCTTAGCTTTCAGTAGCTCCTGACGCTGGGCTTCCGAGAGAACCGGGTACTGCAAATTCAGTTCTGCCAGGCGGCTGCAAATAATGTCGGCTACGGCCAGGCGCGTGAACCACTTGCGATCGGCAGGAATGATGTACCACGGCGCTGCATCTGTGCTGGTGTGGTTGAACATTTCTTCGTAGGCCTGCATATACTCGTCCCAGTGCCCCCGCTCTTTGGAATCCGCAGAGGAAAATTTCCAGTTCTTTTCAGGTCGATCGATACGCTCCAGAAACCGCTTTTTCTGCTCAGCCTTAGAAACATTAAGGAAAAACTTCAGGACGATGATGCCGTTTCTAACCAGGTATTTTTCAAACTGATTAATTTCTTCAAATCGACGCTGCCAAATCTCTTCTCCTCTAGCGCTAGGCGGAAGCTGCTGCTTGTCAAGAAGCTCTGGATGCACCCGCACCACCAGCACTTCTTCGTAGTAGGAACGGTTGAAAATACCAATTCGACCCCGCTCTGGCAATGTCCGCATCGATCGCCATAGATAATCGTGATCCAGCTCCTCTGCCGAAGGAGCCTTGAAGCTGTAGACCTGGCAGCCTTGAGGATTCACGCCTGACATGACGTATTTGATAGTGCTATCTTTTCCTGCCGCATCCATGGCCTGAAAAACAATCAGCAGCGCATGGGAGTTTTCAGCATAGAGAACGTTTTGAAGCGCTTCTAGTTGTTCCACTTTCTGCTGAAGTTTCTCCACAGCTTCAATTTTGTCTTTGTACTGGGCTGTGTATCTCGGGTCATGATCTTTCAGCGAAACTTTAGTTCCCGGTTTAACCAAGAGGCGATCGTAGTTCATACTCTTAACAGCATCTTTTAAAGAGAGTGTGAGCGAAATCGGTTGACATTATCCTGAGGATTTCGATCTGTAGGTTGAGAGAATGTCTGAGGCTATGGGCGTAGTAAAAAAGCTCACTCAGCATAAACTGCGAGCTCGTAGACCACAGCACCGAGCGAGCCTCATGAGTCAAGCTTACCCTAGCAACCTGACTCCAGCTCATTTCTAAGCTGCTCAACTCTGAGGTGCTCAACGCCTTGACCCCAGAAGTTAAGCCAAGAGGTTGTCCCTAACGATCGACCTGTTTGCGTTATAGCGGTAGCAGCACTTCAAAAGTTGTGCCAGTTCCAGGCTCCGATCGAAAACTCAGTTGTCCTGCGTGTTTCTCAGTGACAATTTGGTGGCTAATGGCCAAACCCAACCCAGTTCCTTTACCAATGGGTTTAGTGGTGAAAAAAGTTTCAAAAATGCGCTTCTGCACAGCGCAGGGAATGCCCGCACCATTGTCTACGATGTAGACCGCCGCCCATTGTGCTGCTTTGCCGTGAACATCTGTTTTAGTGCAAACCTCGGTCTTGATCTCGATTCTGGGCTGCCAAGAAGAAGAGCAGTCAGGCAATTCCTTTGCTTCCAGCAAAGCGTCGATCGCGTTACCGATTAGGTTAGTGAACACCTGACTAAGTTGCCCAGAATAGCAGCGAATTTCTGGCAGGTTGCCGTAGTGCTTTACTACAGTAATTTCGTACTTCAAACGACTTTGTAGAATGAGAAGTGTGTCCTCTAGGCACTCATGAACGTCGGTCGATCGCATCGCTGCTTCGTCCACGTGGGAGAAGTTGCGAAGGGTATCCACAATTTTTCTTAAACGCTCCGTTCCCATCTTGATGCTGGAAACAACTTGAGGAAAGTCCTTGACCGAAAATTCAAAGTCTAAGTCTTCCTTTAACGCTTCGACGCTTGAAGAACTGGGTAGCTCAGTTGCATATAGCTCTAATACCTGTAGTAGATCCTGCCCGTAGTTCGCTAAGTAGCTAATGTTACCTGAAATGAAATTAACTGGATTGAGGATCTCATGAGCTACGCCTGCAACCATTTGACCTAAACTAGCCATTTTTTCGGTTTGAATCAGCTTGGCCTGGGTTTGTTCGTTGAGCAGTTGAGTAGTGAGTTCGTGAATACGGGCGTGGGCTAACAGGAGTTGATGAATATCCAGCAATCGGTAAACGTTGGGTTCCAACTGCACCACGATCGGTTCGTAGAGTGTCTCGGGCGAGCGTTGGAGTGAGCGCTGAACAGCAGTGACGATCGAAGTGGTGCCAGGCAGCAGCAGGATTTGGGTTTGGGAGAACTCATGCACAATTCGCATCGGGCGATTCATGAACAACTCTGGCCCGTAGCGACGGCTCATTAATTCTAGAAATTGCCGTTGCGAAACCATGCCTAAAAGCTGCCCAGATTCCATTAGAACCGCGCCGGGAATTAGAGGATTCTCGGTGAATGCTTGGCGTACTTCATAGCCCAGGCAGCTTGCCGAGATTTGATAGTCGTACAGGGTTAAGTCCGTCAGTGTGGACTCAAGGGAAAGGGGCGATCGAGGAGTTTCAGATACGTGAACTGCATTATCTAGCGTGATCATCGACACCAGACCCGAAGAGCGTTGATCCTATAATACAGCTTGAAACTTGAGAAAGAAATTAGCAACTTCTGGAAGTTTGCTTAAGATCGAAGCCCATAAGAGACGGATCATCTTTATTTAACTTAGAGTTAACTTTAGCAAGTTGTTGGAGCAGTAGCTTAGCACTTGCCTCCACTGATAAATTAACGGCATCGATCGAGTATTTTCGCCCGTTCCGGCGCTGAAGATCGTGCAGATAAGTTTTGTCGTAATAGTCTAGTACGATACTAATTGCCGCCGCTAAGTTATCCTGCTGAATTGATTCGATCGCTGCCTGAGTGCGCTCCCCGCCGAGGCGTTTTCTCAAGCGATTTGTAGCAGCAATCAGCTCAGCCCGATCAACAGTTCCATATCCCTCCAGCAGGAACTCAATGCGATCGGTGCGCGATCGTTCCACCAACACCATTGGGGCCATCATCATCTGCTGGAATAACTCATCGGGAACTCGGCACGTTCCGACCATGTGGCTTTCGGCTTCAATCCAAACCGGACGATCGGGGTCAACGCCTGCCCAGTGCAGAGCCACAAGATTCTCGAAATGCTCGGTGCTGGGTTGAGGCGGTAGCCCCAGTCCGCCGTAGCTGCTGCCGCGATGGTTAGCTAGGGCTTCCAGGTCGAGGATCTGCTGGCCTTGGCAGGCGAGTTCGGCGAGGATAGCGGTTTTGCCTGTGCCTGTCATGCCGCCGATGAGCAGAATAGGTTTGCTTGCAGCCAGGGCAGTCCGCACCCACTGACGATAGGCTTTGTAGCCGCCTTCTAGCAGGTTCACCTGGAATCCGGCAGTCTCCAGCAGCCAGGCCATGCTGCCGCTCCGCATCCCGCCGCGCCAGCAGTGCAGGCGTAGCTGGCGATCGGGGGCGAGGTGCTTCGCCTGCTGCACAAATTGCTGCATTTTTGGCCCGACGATCGCCAGTCCGAGTTCCACCGCTTCATCTCGGCCCTCTTGTTTGTAGCAAGTGCCCACCTGGGCCCGTTCTTCGTTGCTGAACAAAGGAAAGCTGATAGCTCCGGGAATGTGGCCCTGCTCATACTCTGCTGGACTTCGCACATCTAGCATCGGTTCGGAGGTGTTGAGGAAAGCGGCAGAGGCTAGAGAACAGGGCATATCTGGAAGGGTTAAGGGATCAGGCGATCGTGATCGGTTGGTCACTGTCAGTGGCACTGTCTTGGTCATTGACACTGACACTATCTTCGATTGTTGGGCGGCTTATTGTGTAGCCAACGATCGCGCTCTGACCATAGCCTAACGACTGGAGCGCCGCAACGCAGGCATTAGCCTGGGGCACTGGCACAGAAGCCAGGAGACCGCCGGAGGTTTGAGGATCAAACAGCAAGGGAAAGTGGGGACGGCGGCTAGCTTGGGTTAGGTTAGCGATCGCTGCCGCCGCTTGCGAGTTCTGCGGTTGCAGAGAACTGACAATGCCGCGCTGCACAGTTTCCAATGCACCTTCCAGCCACGGGATCGCCTCTAGCTCTAGCTCCACAGCCACGCCGGAAGCCCGCACCATCTCCAGCAAGTGCCCCAGCAGCCCAAACCCCGTGATGTCAGTGCAAGCGGTGGCCCCGTGCGCCAGAAAACAAGTCGCCGCTGCCTGATTGGAGAGCAGCATCGATGCCACTGCGCCCTCGATCCAGCGCCCCTTTGCCTGCAAGCGCATCTGCGCCGCAAACAGCGTGCCTGTCCCGATCGCCTTTGTCAGAATCAATGCCTGTCCCGGCTGCATTCCGCCTTTCCGCAGCAGGCGATCGGGATCAGCAAAGCCATTGCAGGCCAGCCCAAACGCTAGATTTGGCCCTTCGATCGTGTGCCCACCAATCAAGCTGGCATTCGCTTGCGCCAATCCCCGCGTTGCCCCCGCCAAAAGTTGGTACAAAGTCTCCTCAACTTGAGCCGGAGCGCCATAGGGAATTGTGGCCAGAGCCAGAGCGCTGTGGGGCTGTGCGCCCATGGCAAACAAATCGCTGAGGGCGTGCTGAGTGCTGATTTGCCCGAACAGAAAGGGATCATTGAGCAGGGCGGGGAAGTAGTCGATCGTCTGCACCAGAGCTAGACCAGAGGGGACTTGGATCACGGCAGCATCGTCAGGGGCATCGAGTCCGATGAGAGGGCGTGAGTCAGGACGGGGAGAGTTTTGCTGGATGCGGCGAAGGGCGCGATCGAGGATAGTGCTGCCCACTTTTGCGCCACAGCCGGAGCAACGCAGGGCGAAGTTTGAAGGGCTAGCGGCTGAGGACTGGGGTTCGTTGGAGTTGTGGCTTTCTCCTTCCGTCTCCATTGCTGGCAGATCGCTGAAGCGGCGCATAAAG
>DATNQR010000472.1:0-16448 GCA_036703905.1 Thermosynechococcaceae cyanobacterium | reverse complement strand
CGATCGTACCGAATCAGTATTCCGCACCTTTTTTGAGCAGGGCAACTACACCAAAGCAAAAGCCGACCTGGAACCGTTGGTCAAAGGGGGTCAAAGGGCTGACCCTCTGGCGCTGGCTATGAGAGCAGCCGTCGCCTACGCAGACATCAATGGTAGCGGTGGGAATAAGGCAGCAGCTCTGGAAGAGTTTAGAACCTATGCAGATAGAACTCGGACGGCAGCGGGCAGTGTGGGTGATCCCGTCCGCAGCAAGCTCTACATTGGCGTGAGTGATTTTCTGGATGGGGCTTACATTCTGCTCAAAGATGGCACGGTGAATGGTACGCCAGCAGCATTAGGCAAAGCCCAGAGCGCTTTCAAGCAATTTGATGCGGCCGCGGCTGAAGCGCCGAACGATCCAGAAGTTAGCTTGATTAAGGGCTTTACAGACTTGTTCATTGCCCTGAATTTGCCGTTCTCCAGTCCTTCCCAGGCGATCGACCGCTTGGAGAAATACGCAGGGCCGAAGTATCTGGCCTACCGAGGAGTCGCGATCGGCTATCGGGAGTTGAACCAGCAATCAAAGGCGCTGGCGGCAGTCGATCGAGCTTTGCAGGCTACTCCAGCCACTGCGGCCAACCCGGAAGTGCTGTACCTCAAAGCCCAAATTCTGGTGCGCCAGGGTAATCACAAAGCCAGCTTGCCCTTCTTTGAAAAGGCTTTGGCTAAGAAAGACCAATTGCCCCCCGGTTCTGTGAGGCAGATCCAGCGAGAGTACGATCGGGCCAAGAAACGGACGTGATTTGAGACAGTAGGGTGAGGTCGAGGCAGGGCAGTTGGATGTATCCTGCTTAATGCCTCTTCCGATCACCCTGCCAAAATCATGCAGATTCAGTTTCGTGAATTCAACCCGTTTAATTTTTGGCTCTGGATTGAGTTCAGCAACAATCCCTCCGAGATGGAAAAGCAGTACGTGGAGGAAGTGTTAAGCTCCTGGTTTTTCCTGGGTAAGCTGGGCGGCTTCAATGCCGAAAACCTCCAGGTGCAGGATGCAGGACTGGACATCAGCCACATGGACTATGACAACGACATGGCAGAAGATAGCCTGCTGTCGCTGATGCACAACATGGGCGAAGTGGAATATGAAAGCAACTGGGGGCGCTGCTGGTTTGATCTGGGCACAAGCGACGCGATCGCTCTAGACGTGCTGATCAACGCTTTAGGCCAGTTCAGTAAAGAGTACGTCAACCTGGAAGGCATCATCCTCGGCGGTGAGAATGATGACTGGCCCACCGGAGATAGTCACCGCTCCGATGTGTACTCTGAAAACCAGTACAACTAGCTTCTCAGCTATGCAGTTGCTATGGCTAAAGTGTTCGATCGCATCACCGAGGAGTTGCAGAGCTTTATTGCCGTGCAGCCGATGTTCTTTGTGGCTACCGCTCCCCTGACCTCTACGGGTCGCGTCAACGTTTCGCCGAAAGGCTGTGATAGTTTCCGGGTGCTGGGAGACAATCACGTTGCCTATCTGGACTTGACCGGAAGCGGTAACGAAACCTCACCTCACCTGCAAGAAAACGGGCGAATTACGCTCATGTTCTGCGCTTTTCAGGAGCCGCCTCTGATTCTGCGCCTCTACGGTCAGGGCCGGACAGTATTGCCGAAGGATCCTGAGTGGGAGGAGTTGATCACGCTGTTTCCTCCCACACCCGGAACTCGGCAAATCATTGTGGCGCATATCGATCGCGTCCAGACCTCCTGCGGCCTGGGTGTGCCCTTGTTTGAATCTGTCGGACAGCGCGATCGCCTGGTCGCTTGGGCTGCTAAGAAAGGTGAACCCGGACTCATCGACTACCGACGGCTGAAAAACTACACCAGCATTGATGGACTACCGGCTCCTCTAGCGGAGCCATTGGAGCAAACATCAGAGCAAAATCTATGAGGGCATTTCTCCACAAGTTCTACGTCATCTGCATCGTCAATTACGCCTACATGGTGGAGTACCGGGCTGAGTTGCTGCTGTGGGTGCTGTCAGGCTCATTGCCGCTCATTCTGATGGGTGTGTGGATGCAGGCTTCTCAGAACGGTCAGTTCGGCTTAACCCCGGTGGAGTTCGCGCGCTACTTTCTGGCAGCGTTTGTCGTGCGTCAGTTCAGTGTGGTCTGGGTGATCTGGGAATTCGAGCGGGAGATTGTGGAAGGCAAGCTGTCGTTTCGTCTTCTGCAACCGATCGATCCCTTCTGGCATCACTTCGGCTCTCACTTTGCCGAACGGTTCGCCCGTATGCCCTTTGTGATCGTTCTCATTGCCCTGTTCTTTCTGCTCTATCCCCAATCCTTCTGGATTCCCAGCCTGCCGACGCTGCTGCTGTTTTTATTGCTGTCTATCTTCGTCTTCGTCACGCGATTTCTGATTCAGTACACCCTCGCCATGTTTGCCTTCTGGACAGAGCGAGCCACGGCCCTGGAGCAATTTTGGTTCTTGTTCTACTTGTTCCTGTCGGGCATGGTTGCGCCGTTACAGGTGTTTCCGCCCTTAGTGCGGACGATCGCCCTTTGGACTCCCTTTCCTTATCTGATCAACTTCCCGGCTAGCGTACTGGTGGGCTTACCTGTAAATCTAGGGCAAGGGTTGCTGGTGATGAGTTTGTGGACGGGGCTGTTCTGGGTGATAAATCGCTGGCTGTGGCGGCGCGGACTGAAACAGTACTCTGGCATGGGTGCATAGGGTACAAACAAACCTCTTCGTCTCGAATTGCAGACACCAGGTTGCGAGCGGTGTTTCAGTTCGCGACAGGTTCCTAGGCTGGAGCAGTGTAGTTCTAGGCGGCGATCGAAGCTCTAGGACGGGCAAAGATCATGCGGCCAGCAGAAGTTTGAAGGGCGCTCGTCACGGTTACTTGAAGCTCTGCTCCCACATGGTCGCGGCCATCCTCCACCACTACCATCGTACCGTCGTTCAGGTAGCCGATTCCTTGGGTTGGCTCTTTCCCTTCCCGCAAAATCTTTAAGTCTAAACTGTCCCCAGGCAAGTAGCTGGGCCGCATCACTTGGGATAGATCATTCACGTTCAGCACAGGAACCTTCTGCACAGTGGCAACTTTGCTGAGGTTAAAGTCGTTGGTCATCAAAGTTCCGTTGATATCCTGGGCCAGCCGCACCAGCTTGGCATCCACAGTCGCCACATCATCGTAAGCGGCGGGATGAATCAAGATGCGATCGGCATAGGTTTCCTTCATGCGGTTCAAGACATCTAGTCCTCGTCGTCCTCGCACCCGCTTCTGGTCGTTGGATGCATCGGCCACTTGCTGAAGCTCTTGCAGAACAAACTGCGGCACAAGGATTTGCCCTTCCAGAAACCCTGTTTGCAGCAGCTCCTCAATTCGACCGTCGATAATGCTGCTGGTATCAAGAATCTTGGTGGAAGCAGGTTTGAGCGTTCCCTCTGCCAGCAGCAGAGTTTCCACACTGTGGGGGTTAATCAACCGCAGCAGAGCGCGGCCGTGGGTGTCAGCCAGAGTTACGCCAGAGAAAGAAAAAATAACACTGCCCAGCAGCGCCACAAAGGGCTTGATAAAGGAGAACTCCGACGGGATCGGCAGTAGAAAGGTAGGGGCCAGCATTAGGTTTGCAACCAGCAACCCCACTACCAGTCCCACCGCACGACTCAGGAGAACATCGGCGGGCATGGCATGAAACTGCTTCTCAATGCGGCGGTAGGTCGTTTGCACCAGCAAGCCGCACGCAAGCCCCACCAGCGCCCCGAATCCAGCCGTGACCCACTGCAAGCCTGCTTCGTTGGTGACGTTGGATAGGATATCAGTGGGCAAGATTTCGATGCCGTTAAATCCAATCCCGCCACCTGCTAGGATGAAAGATATGATGATAATTGCGTTAAGCATAAGCTCAAGTTATGTGAGGAACGTACTCCAGTTCATGAGGAACCGAGAGCTTGCCAAGCTGGAGGTTGCGCCAGTCAGAGACTTGAGGTTAACGAGGAAATCATCGACAGTTTAGGCTGGCTTCACGGTCAGATTGGCATACCGTCATTATACTCTTCGTTCTCATGGGGCCTTCGTCTAAGGGAGTGAGCCTGTTGTCGATCGCTTCCTCATCTGCACCTCGATCAGCTTATCTACACATTCCGTTCTGTCGGCGACGCTGCTACTACTGCGACTTCCCCGTTGCGGTTGTCGGCGACAAACCACCGCTCGCGGCTGCATCAGTCGAGCGGATCAATGGTAGTAATTCGGGGACGATCGCTCACTATGTCGAAGTGCTGTGCCGGGAAATTCGCTCAACGCACTCTTTAGGAGCATCCCTCGAAACCATCTTCTTCGGTGGCGGCACACCGTCTCTGCTGTCAGTGGCGCAACTGAATCAGATTCTTGCAGCGCTCGATCGACAGTTTGGCATTGCGACGGCAGAAATCTCCATGGAAGTTGATCCGGGGACGTTCGATCGGGCCCAAATTCAGGGCTACCGTGATGCTGGCGTGAATCGGGTCAGTTTGGGAGTGCAGTCCTTTCAGCCAGAGTTGTTGACGGCTTGCGGACGATCGCACACCGTCGCTGAGGTATACGCTGCCGTCGAACAAATTCGGCAAGTTGGATTTGAGAATTTCAGCCTGGATCTGATCTCTGGGTTGCCTCACCAAACCTTGCAGGAGTGGCAAGATTCGTTGGAAAAAGCGATCGCCCTCAGTCCAACTCATTTGTCCTGCTACGATCTGACGATCGAACCCATGACTGCCTTCGGTCGGCAACTCAAGCCCGGACTGTCTCCGCTGCCCTCCGACGAAACTACAGCCCAGATGTATTGCACTGCTCAACAGATACTCACGGGCGCAGGCTACTCCCACTACGAAATTTCCAACTACGCCAAACCGGGGTTTCAGTGTCGCCATAACCGTGTCTACTGGGAGAATCAACCCTTCTATGGCTTTGGGATGGGCGCAACTAGCTGTGTTGGCGGCGATCGGTTTTCCCGTCCACGCAAGACGCAAGAGTATTACGAGTGGGTTGAGACAGGTCAAGTTAGGGAGCTCCAAGCGGTGCAGGCTTTGGCCGATGTGCTGCTGGAAACGCTGATGCTGGGGTTGCGGTTGGCAGAAGGAATCAGCGTGGGACAACTGACGCAGCAGTTTGGGACAGAGATGGTGGGGCGGGTGAAGCGCTGTCTTGTTCCCTACGTGCAGAAGGGCTGGGTCGAAGTTACGGAAACTGCGGCCAGTCTGTCGATCGCTGAATCGACGGAACGCATCCGCCTCAGTGATCCCGAAGGTTTTCTGTTCTCCAATGTGGTGCTTGCAGATCTGTTTGAGGAATTTGATTAGCGGTTCCTGCCTTGCACGGTTCCTTCTTTGGATAGTGGGAAAGGCGATCGCTCTGGAACTAGCTTGGGGACAAGCATTCGAGAACCTATCCGCAAGAACCAATCATGCCTGAACCCACAGAACGCTTACCTGCTACTGATGCGAAGAAGCTAGACGAAGCCATGCAGGACGATCGCACTTTCGATCCTCAAGATCTGGTCTACAAGGGCGGCTACAGTGGCAACCCAAGAGAAATTCTGGACAATCCTGCCGTAGCTCCCCAAACCATCGACGAGCCAGGAGACTTGCGCGACGACAGGATGCCAGACGATTAATCGTCCTCTAGATTCAGCAATTCCTCGTCGATCTTCTGCAATCGAGACTTGACTACTTCTTCAGACAAAATCCGCTTGCGTAATGCATCATTCAGGGCGTTCTTTTCGGCGGTTAGCAAGCGACGGCGAATTGCTCCGAAGCGGGTGTGCTTACTGATTGCAGCGGAAACTTTGTCTGATCGCCGATTATAGAAATCTCGTAGAGAGCGCTCGGCGGCGACGATGCGGATCTGATAGTCCGATCGCAGTTCCTCATACACCGTTTTGGGCAGCACGCCTGTTTTCAGCAGCGACTCCAGCTCATCCTGCGCTGCTTTGCCGGTCATCAGTTGAGATTGCAGCGCCTCGATCCACTGCTGCGCCTCGGAGGTGTGAACAATTTGCAGTCGCCGCACCAGCCAAGGCAAGCTGCTTCCCTGCACCACTAGGGATAGCAGCACTGCCCCAAACACAATCGCCACCAGCTGCTCTCGTCCCGCGATCGCTGGCAGACTGAGCACCAGCGCCATCGACAGCGAGCCTTTAATGTTGCCGAAGAAAAGAACGTGCTGCCAGCGTAGGGGAATCGCCCGATCGAACCAGCGCACCAGTGCTAATAACGGATACACGGACAGAAATCGTCCTAGCTGATACGCCAGCACCGCCAGCAGCACTGCGGGGAAAATTCGCCACAGGGTTTCCAGCTTAATTTCCAACCCAATCAGCAGAAAGATGAAGGTGTTCACGCCAAATCCGGCATACTCCCAAAAGCTGAGAATCGTGATGCGACTGGAGGCAGAAATGCTGCTGAGTTCCACGTTACCGACGATTAGACCCGCAACCACAACGGCGACTACACCGGATACGCCCAAAACCTGACTGAACTGAAATGCACCCAGCGCGATCGCGACCGTCAACAGAATGTTGCTCAAGGAATCATCTGACTTGGCATACAAAATTGTGCCCAGATAGCCCAGCACCAAGCCAATCAAGCCACCGCCCAGGATAACGATGAACAGTTCTCGCACACCCTCTGCCACCGTCACTGAGCCAGTCGAGACCACTTTCAGGAGCAAACTAAACAGCACCAGCGCCACCCCGTCGTTGAACAGGCTTTCGCCCTCGACGATCGTGATTAGCCGCGATGGAACTGAGACTTCCTTGAACACCGCAATCACCGACACCGTATCAGTAATTGCCAGAATCACGCCCAGCAGCAACGCCGGAACCCAGTTCAGCCCCAGCCCAAACTTCAGCACTATAGCAGTGACCCCAGAGGACAGAACAACTCCAGGAGCAGCTAGGAGCGCGATCGGTTTAATAGTGCTGCGAAGGCGGCTGATGTCTGTGTTGATCGACGCTTCAAACAGCAGAATCGGCAAAAATAAGTTGATGATCAGGGAAGAATCCAACCCGATTTTCTGAGGCAAAAACTCCGCTACCGCCAGCCCTGCTACCACCAATCCTGTGACGTAGGGCACTCTGAAGCGGCGAGAAATCAGTGCTACTCCCGTCGCTACTAACAGCAGAATAATCAGCACCGTTACGGATTGAGAGACGTTGGCCTGATCAGCAGTCGCGATCGCCAGTAGGGTTGTCATTATTTCTTTAACCTCTGAAGTCAGCTCATGATGAATAATAAGTTTTGATGTTTGCTTCAAGCTATGGAAATATGAAATACAGTTCTTAAATCAGCAAGCATTTGTTCCAATTGATGAACAGCTAGAAGAAGTTTAGATTCAGTTCAGAACGCGTTGAAGCAAGTTTACTCACTCACCTAAACAGAAGGCAGTAACGCAGTAGGCTTTGAAAAATGTTGAGTTATAAGGGCTACACTGAAGTTGTTCAAGAGGTTGCTTTCGAGAGCGGTTTTATTTTTGGATCGATCGTAGACATCAACGATTCTCTGACTTTTCAAGGTCAGAATCTTGAGGAGGTTCGTAAGGATTTTGAGGATGCAGTTGACGATTATTTAGATCTCTGTCGAGAGATTGGTAAAGATCCAGATAAGCCCTTTTCGGGAAAGCTGGCTTATCGTACAACTCCCGAACGGCACCGGATGATTACGATCGCAGCTAAGAAAGCTGGAAAGAGTATTAACGCCTGGATGGACGATGTACTGGCGAGAGAAACTGAGCCTTTCATCTCGCACTTGGAAGCGTGAGGTGTCCTGCGATTCTAGTTCAACTTTGGTGATTTCAGCTTCAGATTGTACCCTTTCCATCCACCATCATTGTCAATGTATACCTAGTAGTGAGGTTAGAATCCAGTGAGTCTAGAAACCCTAGTTCAAGCTGTTCCCAACTTTGTCGAATCGCTGTTCGACTCCGGTGTGCCCTTCAGCGCCGCCGAGTTTGATCAGCACGTCATGACCACCTACGCCCGCTACCCGATCGCCCTAGAGCGAGGTCAGGGCTGCCGCGTTTGGGATACAGAAGGGCGCGAATACCTAGATTTTGTTGCCGGGATTGCCACCTGCACTCTGGGTCATGCCCACCCCGCGATGGTCAAGGCTGTCACCCAGCAGATTCAAACCCTGCACCACGTCTCTAACCTCTACTACACCTCGGCTCAGGGCAATCTGGCTAAGTGGTTGACCGAACATTCCTGCGCCGATCGTGCTTTCTTCTGTAACTCTGGCGCAGAGGCGAACGAGGGAGCGATCAAGCTGGCCCGCAAGTATGCCCATACTGTTTTGAACATTGCTGATCCAGTGATCATCACCGCCAACGCCAGCTTCCACGGGCGTACCCTGGCAACAATCACTGCCACCGGTCAGCCCAAATATCAGAAGGACTTTAGTCCTTTGGTTCCTGGGTTTCATTACGTTCCTTACAACGATACCGAGGCGATCGAGCAGGCGATCGCTGAACTTGATCAATCCGAAAGGCGGGTTGCAGCAATTCTGCTAGAAGCTCTACAGGGTGAGGGTGGTGTGCGTCCTGGTGAAGCAGCTTATTTCCAGCGCATCCGCCAGATCTGCGACGAGAAAGGAATCTTGCTGATCTGCGATGAGGTGCAGGTAGGTATGGGTCGCTCCGGTCAGTTCTGGGGCTACGAAAATTTGGGGATTGAGCCAGATGTATTCACCTCAGCCAAAGGTTTGGGCGGGGGCATTCCGATCGGGGCAATGCTGTGCAAATCTTCCTGCGATGTGTTCCAGCCAGGAGACCACGCCAGCACCTACGGCGGCAATCCCTTTGCCTGTGCAGTGGCGCTGACTGTCTGCCAAACTCTAGAGCAGGACAACCTGCTGGAAAACGTGCGCGATCGAGGCGACCAACTACGGTCTGGACTTCAGACGATCCAGGAAAACTACCCGACTCACATTGCCGAAGTGCGGGGCTGGGGTTTGATCAACGGTCTGGAGATTAAGGCGGACAGTCCCCTCACCTCGCCTGAAATCGTCAAGACCCTCATGGATAACGGCTTGCTTCTGGTTCCGGCGGGGCCAAAGGTGATTCGCTTTGTGCCACCGTTGATTGTTTCGGCTGATGAGATCAGCTCAGCCCTAGCAGCCGTCGATCGAGCCTTTGCAAATCTCCAATAGCTGGTGGCTTGTTCTGCTGGGTCTAGTGCAGTTGAGGTGATCACTCCCTCACTGAAACTGGACTCAGCAGAGTCACTTTGAGCTTGTAGTTACCGCCCGACACTTCACCAAACGCCCGAACACGAATGTAGTAAGTGCCCGTCTTGGTGATCCGAGTAAACAGCAAGGAATTTGTGGTTCCGTCTGGCCCATCGTCGTTCTCAGATACCGTGGAGCCATCCGCCGCCAGCAAGGTCACAATGCTGTCGAAGTTGTCGGAGGTTAGGTCGATCGCCAACTGGCTACCGGACTGCAACTGCACCACATAATCCCGCGCAAATCCCCCCTGCCCGGTGGGGACATCCTGGTTGGTCAGCTTGTCTGTGACTGCTTTGCCAGGTGTGAGGGGAATGGGACTGTAGAGGCGGGGTTGAGCTTGGGCGATCGGTGCACCAGCAACTGCCAGTGCTACCAGAAACAGCGCCGAGAACCGACTCATAGCATGAGAAAGAATGACCACGGGATGCTAGCTCACTGACTTGCTGACAATTATGACTCAAGCGAGATGCCAACTTAAGGGACACAGGGGAATCGTCGATTGCTACGGCTTACTCACCTGAGCCAGCACTGCTTCCAAGTCCGCGACTTGAGCGCCGCTCGGCAACGGCTGACCGTTCATCGCGAAGAACGGTGTCCCTTCCACGCCTAATTGTTCCGCCATTTTGATGTCCTGCTCGATCGCTTTGGCTGCTTCAGCACTGTTGCGATCGCGATCGAACTTTTGCAGATCCAGCTTCAAGGCTTTGGCAACTTCCTGATACAACGGCTCACCAAGCTGCTCCTGCTGGGTAAATAGACCATCGTGGAATTCCCAAAACTTATTCTGCTGTCCAGCGGCCCAGGCGGCTTTGGCGGCGGGCAGAGCATTAGGATGAATTGAGGTCAACGGCAAGTGCTTATACACCAGTGTCACCTTGTCTTGATGCTTCGCCATAAACTGCTTCAGGGTGTCCTGGGCTTTGGCACAGTAGGGACACTGGAAATCAGAGAACTCCACTAGCACCACCTTGGCTTCCTTTGCGCCCTTACGGGGAGATTGCCCGATCGTCTGGCTCGGATTAGCCTTCATGCTCTGCAAGAAAGACTGCCGTGATTTGTTCTGCTGCTCTTGCTGCTGCTGTTGATACGCCCTCACCGACTCCAGAATCGCGTCTGGGTTCTCGCGCAGAATTTGCAGCACTTGTTCCCGCAGTTTGGGATCAACCGGACTCCGGGCTTGCAAAGGCGAAAGCCAGCTTCCCAGCCCAAACCCCAGAAGAACTGCTGCACTCAATCCCAAGATCCACTTGGGGGTGAAGATTGCCCGAATCCGTTCCATAACTGCTCCCTTTCCTTTTCAACGCTTTTCGATTCTGTCACATCACCAACCGAGACGATCGCCCGTTCACAGAGTCAGACTTCCCGCAAGCTTCAAGACAAAGCTCGGCAACACAGGTTCCCTAGGCAGTCAAGCGGGGTTGTCCAGCATTTTCATAGGCTGACCCGATCGATACTCGACCTTTTGGGCTTCGGAATCAAGTAGCCAGATCAGGCGCACACCGGTTTTCTGGCACTCTCGCATTGCCTGCACGTCTTCGATCTCGTCCCTGGGCGATCGCAATTCCACTACAAAACCGAGCCACTACAAAACCGGGATAGAGAGGCACACACTTCTGGGGCACACACTTCTTGCGTTGCTCAGGCGGCACTGGCGTAGGCAACAGTTTCACTTTTGACTATAGTCCTTCTGCTTGAAGCCTAGGCCCCAACCGCCAGCACCTGCGCTTCAATTTCGCGGGGGTAGATGAACCAGACGCGCTGGTGGGACGTGGTGAGGGTTTGTACCAGAGGCGATAGCTGGCTCAGCTCTTCCAGTCCGCGTGAAGTCTGAAACTTGATGCCCCGTTGATAGAGGGTGTAGCCTCTGCTGAAGGAAACGCTCATGCCAGCGTAGTAAGGGGGATCGAGGTCAATTTCCCGCAGCCATCCCTGGACTTTTTGCAGCAGATCCAGCCGCTCCACCTCTGTTTTGCGAGTTACGTCCAGCGCTTTGAATAGGTCACGATCGACATAGCGACGGCAGAGGTCGGAAAGGACACGATCGGAGTGGTGCTGCCAGCGTTGCAGGTGGTAGGTGAACACTCCATCATCAGCAGCAAGGTAGGCTGCAAGGGGCAAATAGTTACAGTTCTGGGTCAGCCATTGGCTCATGGTTTCGTCAGCGCTCAACTCCGCTATTAATTCACGGGCACGGGTGAAGGCATGGTAAAGAATCCAGGTGGCGGCGATGTTTTTGGGGTGATTGTAGACTTGGGCATACATGAAATAGCGAACGATCAGGTAATGCTCGATCGCCGCCATGCCTTTGCGAGCTACGACCAATTGCTGAGTCACCGGATCGTAGGTCATGGCCATGAGGATGCGATCGAGGTCGATTTTGCCGTAGGACGTGCCTGTGAAATAGCTGTCGCGCATCAGGTAGTCGAGGCGATCGCAGTCTAGCTGGCTGGAAACAAGCTGCCAGACCAACGGAATTGGGTAGGTGTGCTGGTAGACCGAGATTAGTTGCTCCAGTAGCGCCGGATCGAACCCATCCAACAAAGCGCGGATGGGGCTAGATTCCCCCAAGATTCGGGCTGTCCAGTGTTCGTGGTGGCAGCCAAAAATCTCCTCGGCGGTGTGGCTAAAGGGCGCATGGCCGATATCGTGCAGCAGCGCCGCGCACAGAACAACGGCTCGATGGGGTTGCAGGGTGGGATTCGCTTTTGCCAATCGATCGAACGCCCGTCGGGCGATCGCCATCACGCCCAAAGAATGAGTAAACCGAGAACTCTCTGCTCCGTGGTAGGTAAGGCTGGCTGGGCCCAACTGGCGCACTCGCCGCAGACGTTGAAAGGCTGGCGTATCGATCAATTGAATCAGCAGTGCTTCTGTCGGATCAGCCTGATCAAGAACGATCGCGCCCTGCAACGGATCATGATAAGTGCGCTCAGAGTTAGGAAGCACCTGCCACCACAGAATGCGACGTGAGCAACTGCACCGCCGCTCGATACTGGTTGTCAGCCTCTGTTCCGACCTGCATGGCAGTAATTGGCTCTAGGGGCACGGTGATGTCCGGCAGAATCCCTAGCTTGTTGATGTCGTTGTGGGCAGGAGTTTCGTACTTGGCCACCGTGACAGCAATTCCCGAACCGTCTGATAGATCAAATAAAGACTGAATCAGTCCCTTGCCAAAAGTTTTCTCGCCGACGATCGTGGCTCGTTTGTTGTCTTTCAGCGCCCCTGCTAGGATCTCGCTGGCGCTGGCCGTTCCCTGATTCACCAGCACCGCCAAAGGAGCCTGAGTGAGAGCCTGGCCCGTAGACTCGAAACTGCCCAAAACACCCTGGCGGTTGACGGTGTAGACGATCGTCCCTTGATCAATCCACAACCGCGCCACCTCGATCCCCGCCTGCAATAAGCCGCCGGGGTTGTTTCGGAGATCAAGAATGTAGGACTCTGCGCCTTGCTTCTCTAGCCGAGTGATCGCGTGGGCCACTTCGGCTGTGGCATTGGCATTAAACTGGCTGAGGCGGATGTAGCCTACTTTCTTACGCTGCTCACTGTCTGGCTGAGGCACAGCCCGGAGGTCAGCAATCACCGGATTCAGAGAAATGCGATCGCGGGTCACTTCCAGATCTTCTACGCTATCCCCTGCCCGCTCCACCGTCAGGATGACGCGACTGCCCATCTGTCCTCGCATCCGCTCGGCAGCTTCATCAAGAGACAGCCCTTCCGTGGCTTGGCCGTCAATCTTGAGAATTATGTCGGCTGGCTGGATACCTGCTCGATCGGCCGGAGAGCCTGCGATCGGGGCGATCACCCGCAGCTTTCCCGTATCTGCATCCAGGGAAATTTGCAGCCCCACTCCGGTCAGTTCTCCAGAGGTATTGGTTTGCAGGCTGCGGTACTGATCCGGCTTGAGCAGCCGTGTGAACGGATCATCCAGCCCCGCCAACATCTGCTGCACAGTGGTGTAGGCCTGTTCCCGTGTGCTCATGGAACTCTTCAGCGCTCTTTGCCGCACCAGCCACCAGTTTTGATGGTTGAAGGTGTCATCGACATAAGCTCGATCAACCACTCGCCAAACTTCGGCAACATATTTCTGTTCTTCCGTCAGGGCATAGGCTGGGGCTGCAATGCCCAGAGTGAAAAGGACGATCGCCAGCAGTAACACACCAGTCTGCCTGATCCCAGGAGGTAATTTTTTCATAGTGATCTATGTTAGCGCTCTCAAAGCAGCCTCCTGGAAAAGTTCCCTTGGGAAGCCCTAGCTGTGGACTTTGAGAAACTTCATGCCGCTTTAAGAATCTTTTTGAGGAAGGCGAGACAAGAGTTAAGTGGAAAAGCTCTCTGACAGGGCAACCTGGCGATCGTGCTTCCTCTGTCAAAAGTGAAATCCCCCCTTTGGCTGTGTTACATTCTTTATGAACAGCAATAATTTTTTTAGGAACTCTTGCTTCATGTTCACTAAGCAGGTGACTGACTCGAAAACCTACAAGTGGTTTGACGAGCGGTTAGAGATTCAGGCGCTCGCTGACGACATCAGCAGCAAGTATGTCCCACCCCACGTCAACATTTTCTACTGTTTGGGCGGGATTACGCTGGTGTGCTTCCTGATCCAGTTCGCCACTGGATTCGCCATGACTTTTTACTACCGTCCCACTGTTGCCGAAGCCTTTACCTCGGTAGAGTATCTGATGAACGAAGTCAGCTTTGGCTGGCTGATTCGCTCCATTCATCGCTGGTCTGCCAGCATGATGGTGCTGATGATGATTCTGCACGTCTTCCGGGTTTACCTGACGGGCGGCTTCAAAAAACCCCGTGAGTTGACCTGGGTGACAGGTGTGGTTCTGGCGGTGATTACCGTTTCTTTCGGTGTGACGGGCTATTCCCTACCCTGGGATCAGATCGGCTACTGGGCGGTCAAGATTGTGTCGGGTGTGCCGGAAGCGATTCCCGTCGTGGGAACTCTGATGGCAGATTTGCTGCGCGGTGGTTCTAGCGTCGGTCAAGCGACTCTAACTCGCTACTACAGCGCTCACACCTTTGTGTTGCCCTGGCTGATTGCAGTGTTCATGCTGCTGCATTTCTTGATGATCCGGAAGCAGGGTATTTCTGGGCCTTTGTAAGCGATCGCTAGCCTGAATTGACTCTCAGGTTGCAAGCCGCTACTTTGGTGACACTGGTATCATTCTTGAAATTCTGCTCCCCCTCCTGCTGACCTCAAAGGACGCACTCTAACTATGGCAACCATTAAGAAGCCGGATCTTAGCGATCCTCAACTCCGGGCCAAACTAGCAATGGGCATGGGTCACAACTACTACGGTGAACCTGCCTGGCCCAACGATCTGCTTTACATTTTCCCCGTTGTGATTTTGGGCACGATCGCTCTTTGCGTCGGTCTAGCTGTGCTTGACCCCGCTACCGTGGGTGAGCCTGCCAATCCCTTCGCAACTCCTCTGGAGATTTTGCCAGAGTGGTATCTCTTCCCTGTGTTCAATATTCTGCGCGTGGTTCCCAACAAGCTGCTGGGCGTGGCGGCTATGGCCTCTGTGCCCCTGGGTCTGATTCTGATTCCCTTCATCGAGAATGTGAATAAGTTCCAGAATCCCTTCCGTCGCCCTGTTGCCATGACTCTGTTCCTGCTTGGAACGGCTGTCACTCTGTGGCTGGGCATTGGCGCAACTTTCCCCATCAGCAAGGCGCTGACGTTAGGCTTGTTCTAAGCCTTTGTCCGTCGTTGTTGGTTCCGCCTCTCAATCTGGTTCAACCTTCGGGCTGTGGCAGAATGGGGGGCGGCTTTCTTTTTCTTGATGCAGCTATGAAAATCAAACACGCTATCAACCTGCATAAAGGACTCACTGCGCCGTTCATTATCGGACTGATGCTCCTACATCAGAACTTCGCTCTGGGTGCATGGGTTTACCTGGCGCTACACGGCACCTACGGGCTGATCTGGTTGCTTAAAGATCAAATCTACCCGGATAAGCAATGGGAGCAGGAGATCTCGATCGCCACTGGCCTGACTACGTTTGTCCTGCTAGGGCTGTACTGGGTTGCGCCGTTTCTGCTGATCCGCAGTGAAATTGAGCCATCCTCACCGGTGGTGTCTGGGGCGATCGTCCTTAACATTCTGGGCGTGTTTCTGCACTACACCAGCGATGCTCAGAAACACTACACGCTGAAATATCAGCCGGGGTTGATCACTGAGGGCTTCTTCGCCCGTTGCCGCAACACTAACTATCTAGGAGAGATCCTGATCTATAGTTCTTTTGCGCTGCTGGCCCAACATTGGCAACCCTGGCTCATTTTAGGGACATTCGCGGTGGCCGTGTTTCTGCCGAATATGCGAAAGAAAGATCAGTCCCTTGCTCGATATCCTGAATTTGCAGCCTATCAGGCGCGATCGGGTTTACTCCTGCCTAAGCTATGGGTGACTCTTCCTAATGTTGAGCCGGAGCAGGTTTAGGTGCAGCGATCGTCTGACAAGATTCCCTTTGCGCTGCGGACGCTCTTGATCTGTCTGATTGTGATGGGCGTGGTTTTTCGGTTCGTAAACCTGAACCACAAGGTCTACTGGCACGATGAGGTCTACACTTCGCTGCGAGCGGCAGGCTACACCCGTAGCGAAATTGACCAGGAAATCTACCAAAACCAGATTATTCCTGCTCAATCCTTGCAGCGCTTCCAGCAGATTAAGCCCGGTAGCACGGCTACGGATACGGTTCGATCGCTAATTCTGGAAGATCCTCAACATCCGCCGCTCTACTTTCTGATGACGCGGGGATGGATGCAGGGGTTCGGTGATTTTTTGGCACAAACGTTTTACAGTCCTCTGACGACGTTTCGATCGCTACCTACGTTACTGAGATTGCTGTCGCTGCCGTTGATGTACGCTCTGGCATGGGAGTTGTTTGCTTCCCGTACCGCCTCGCTACTAGCAACGGCTTTTCTAGCCGTTTCCCCCTTTGATGTGCTGTTCGCCCAAACTGCGCGGCAGTACGGCTTGCTGACGACGATGGTGATTGCGAGCCAGTGGCTGCTGCTGCGATCGCTGCGCCACTCGTCATGGCATTGGGGACTCTACGCCTTGTCAGTCGCGCTCGGACTCTACACCCATCCGTTTTTTGGATTGACGATCGCGGCCCAGGTTGCCTTTGTTGGATTGAAATCCTATGCCGACAGACGATCTAAGCTGACATCCCTCCGAGTTTTTGGACTGTCGCTGGTGG
>DATNQR010000471.1:0-4156 GCA_036703905.1 Thermosynechococcaceae cyanobacterium | reverse complement strand
GGGCATGGACTCAACCGCAACTGGATCTGTGGAATCTTCAGGATTATGACATGAGTATCTCGGGGAGGCTAAAAAACGGACACCAGAGCGAGCATTGCGGCAAACGCCAGCGGGATGGGATGACACCTATCTTCCCAAAATTCTGCCTCAGTGATTTCTATCCGTTTGGCTTGCCAGCCTACCCATTCTTGGAAGAATGCTCTGGTTTTGAGCTAGGCTAGAGATCCCTTTTGAGCGAGCGACTTTCAACGATCGACAGGCTGCAACTCCCTACTAGACCTGGGGTTGCACCTTGGCAGGCTGCTGAATGATTGCTAGGACTTCCACTTTATTCCCACGAGTACTACCATGTAGCTTACTTAGCTATTCGTACTTAGCTATTCGTATATCTCTGGAAGTAATGTCTGGAATCTTCAGCTCAACCGTATCAAGTGCGCCTGTTACTTGTCAGACCAGGCTTTTATAGTAGCTACTGAGGGAGTCGGCTTGCACAAGATTTGGCGTACCAGATCCAGCTAATCTATCCAGCCGCTTCTTAGCTTCAGATTATCCAGCGATCGCACATCAAACAAAAAAGTCATCTCAGTGAGTAGAGCAACTGTGAATCAGGAAAATTTGGGTCAGGGATCAACGGTTGGGTATGCTGGGCAGCGCTGGCTGGTGGAAGAGCGAGATGCTTGCGGGGTGGGCTTTCTGGCAGATCAGAAGGGTAGAGCCAGCCATCATCTGGTGGAGCAAGCTTTGGCTGCCCTCGCCTGTCTGGAGCATCGCGGCGGCTGTAGCGCTGACCAAGACTCTGGCGATGGGGCGGGTCTGATGACGGCGATCCCGTGGGAATTGCTGAACTTGTGGTTTGCAGCGCAGGGCATTCAGGCTCCTGATTCGGCGACGATCGGTGTGGGCATGATTTTCCTGCCCCAGGAAGCAGAAGCCGTAATCCAATCCAAGCAAATTATCGATCGCATCCTGATTGAAGAAGGTTTGACGATTTTGGGCTGGCGTGAGGTTCCGGTGCAGCCCCAGCTTCTGGGTGTTCAGGCTCGGCAGAATCAGCCGCAAATCGAGCAAGTGCTGGTGCAGTCAGAGCACCAGGGTGATGCTCTAGAACGGATACTCTATCTGGCTCGTAAGCGGATCATGAAAGCAGTGCCAGCGGAAGTGCAGGGAACCGATCGCGCTTCTTTGTTTGAGGATTTCTACGTTTGCTCCTTCTCTAACCGAACGATCGTCTACAAAGGCATGGTGCGATCGGCGGTTCTGGGAAGTTTCTACACCGACCTGACTCAGCCGGAATACGTCAGCACTTTTGCGGTCTACCATCGTCGCTTTAGTACGAACACGATGCCGCGCTGGCCCCTAGCCCAACCCATGCGATTGCTCGGCCACAACGGCGAGATCAACACCCTGCTGGGCAACATCAACTGGATGGTGGCGCGGGAGGCGGATCTGGTCCATTCCGTTTGGGTCGATCGCCTAGCAGACCTGAAGCCGACAGTTAAATCAGACAGCAGCGACTCTGCCAACCTGGATAACGTCTTTGAGTTACTGGTGCAATCAGGCCGCTCTCCCCAGGAAGCGCTGATGATCATGGTTCCAGAGGCCTACCAGAATCAACCCGACCTGGTAAATCACCCGGAAATTATTGATTTTTACGAATACTACAGTGGGATACAGGAGCCGTGGGATGGCCCCGCTCTGCTGGTGTTTAGTGATGGGAAAACTGTGGGAGCAACCCTCGATCGCAATGGGCTGCGCCCCGCCCGCTACAGCATCACCCGCGATGGTTACGTGGTTGTCGCCTCGGAAGCCGGAGTCGTAGATTTACCGGAAGCTGAAGTTGTCGAGAAAGGTCGCCTTGGCCCTGGTCAGATGATCGCTGTGGATCTAGAGAAGCAAGAGATCCTGAAAAACTGGCAGATTAAAGAGCGTATCGCTGCCCAGCACCCCTACGGCGACTGGCTAAAGCAGCACCGTCAGGTGATCCAACCTCAGCCTTTTGTTGAGGAAGCGCCCCGGATGGAGAGCCAGAGGGTGCTACGCTACCAGACTGCTTTTGGCTACACCCTGGAAGATGTGGAAATGATCATCCATGAGATGGCGGCTCAGGGTAAAGAGCCGACCTTCTGCATGGGCGACGACATTCCCCTGGCAATCCTATCAGAGCGGCCTCACCTGCTCTATGACTACTTCAAACAGCGCTTTGCCCAGGTGACGAATCCGGCGATCGATCCCCTGCGAGAAAAGCTGGTCATGTCCTTGACAATGCAGCTAGGCGAGCGCGGCAACATTCTGGAAACGAAGCCGGAGTACGCCCAGCAGATCAAACTGGAATCTCCAGTGCTGGGCGATGTAGAACTTGAGCAAGTGCGCCAGTCGGGTCTGGAATCGATCGAACTCTCCACGCTATTCGAGGTGTCTTCTGGGCCGGATGGACTGCACCAGGCAGTCACCCATCTCTGCCAGCAAGCCGTCGAAGCCGTGCGATCGGGCAAGAAAATTTTGATCCTCAGCGATCGAGCTGACGGACTGAAGCCTGAGAAAACCTACATTCCGCCGATGCTGGCAGTGGGAGCCGTTCACCACCACCTGATTCGGCAGGGACTTCGCATGAAGGCTTCCTTGATTGCCGACACGGCCCAATGCTGGAGCACGCACCACTTCGCCTGTCTAATCGGCTATGGCGCGAGTGCCGTTTGTCCCTACTTGGCACTGGAAACCGTGCGGCAGTGGTGGGCCGATTCCCGTACCCAAAACCTGATGGAGCGAGGCAAGCTGAAGTCTGTTCCTCTAGCGGTGGCGCAAGCCAACTACCGGAAGGCGATCGAAGACGGCTTACTCAAGATCCTGTCCAAAATGGGGATCTCGCTGCTGTCAAGCTATAGCGGCGCTCAGATTTTTGAGGCGATCGGCATTGGTTCCGATCTGCTGAATCTCGGCTTCTCCGGCACAGCCTCGCGGCTAGGTGGCCTAAGCGTGGCGGATCTGGCTCAGGAAGTGCTGTCGTTCCACTGCCGCGCCTTCCCGGAACTGTCGGTCAAGAAGCTAGAGAACTTCGGCTTTGTGCAGTACCGTCCAGGTGGCGAGTATCACATGAACAGCCCGGAGATGGCTAAGCACCTGCATAAAGCCGTTGCGACTCAGAATTTTGACCATTACGAACTCTACCAAAAGTATCTTTCCACCCGTCCCCTCACGGCCCTGCGAGATCTGTTGGACTTCCAGAGCGATCGCCCCTCAGTCCCCCTGGAAGAAGTTGAACCTGTGACAGAAATTGTCAAACGCTTCTGCACGGGTGGCATGTCCCTAGGGGCGCTGTCCCGTGAGGCCCATGAAGTGCTGGCGATCGCCATGAACCGCATTGGCGGCAAGTCCAACTCTGGCGAAGGCGGCGAAGATCCGGTGCGCTTCCGTGTTCTGAACGATGTGAACGAGGGCGGCAAGTCGTCGCTGCTGCCACACCTGAACGGACTCCGTAACGGCGACACGGCCAACTCCGCGATCAAGCAAGTTGCTTCGGGTCGCTTCGGGGTTACGCCAGAGTATTTGATGAGCGCTAAGCAAATTGAGATTAAGCTGGCGCAAGGGGCAAAACCGGGTGAAGGCGGACAGTTGCCCGGCCCGAAGGTGAGCGGCTACATTGCCATGCTGCGCCGCTCCAAGCCCGGAGTCACGCTGATTTCGCCGCCGCCCCACCACGATATTTATTCGATCGAAGACCTAGCCCAATTGATCTTTGACCTGCACCAGATCAACCCGAAGGCCCAGGTTTCCGTCAAGCTGGTGGCGGAGGTGGGAATCGGCACGATCGCTGCTGGCGTGGCTAAAGCCAATGCGGACATCATTCAGATCTCTGGCCACGATGGCGGCACAGGTGCATCGCCCCTCAGTTCCATCAAACACGCGGGTAGCCCGTGGGAACTGGGGCTGACGGAAGTTCACCGAGCGCTGATGCAAAACAGCCTCCGCGATCGCGTTGTTCTCCGCGTTGATGGCGGTATCAAGACGGGCTGGGATGTAGTGATGGCGGCGCTGATGGGTGGTGAAGAGTACGGCTTCGGCTCGATCGCCATGATTGCCGAGGGCTGCATCATGGCCCGCATCTGCCACACCAACAACTGTCCTGTTGGAGTTGCCAGCCAGAAGGAAGAGCTTCGCA
>DATNQR010000470.1:0-23097 GCA_036703905.1 Thermosynechococcaceae cyanobacterium | reverse complement strand
CGGGGCTAAACAGGGTTACGTCTAATGTCATGGGTGTTACGGCAAGTTAAGGTAACTCTAGAAGTGATGCTGGATTGGACGGGCTGGGGAAAACGGTTGATCGTAAAGCGCAGCTTAGAAAGTCCAGAAGCCAAAACCACTCAAGTCTCAAGACAGGAATAAATCCAGAATATCTCTGACGATCGCTCCCACTACAATGAAGGCACTGAAGTCTTAGATGGCATCATGCTAACTGTTCAACCCCGTCCTTTCACAGTCATTGAGTATCACCGCATGAGCGAGTTGGGGATTCTCGCTCTAGGGGAACGGACTGAACTTCTGGATGGACAAATTATCGTCATGGCTGCGAAGGGAACGGCTCACAGTTCTGCAACTACTTTAACCCAAGACTTATTGAGGGAGCAGTTGGGGCGCAGGGTATTTGTGCGATCGCAGGAACCAATTCATCTGAGTGATGATTCTGAGCCGGAGCCGGACGTGGTGCTGGCAGTGCGTGATTCTCTGGCTTATAGCACTCACCATCCGACGGTAGCTGAGGTGCTGCTGGCGATCGAGGTGGCCGATTCAAGTTTGAAGTATGACCTGGAGGTGAAGGCGATCGCCTACGCCAGGGCAGGAATTTTGGATTACTGGGTGCTGGATGTGGTGGATCGGCGGCTTCATGTGTTTCGGCAGCCGGATCAGGGGGTGTATCAGTCTCAGGCAATTTTGGCGGAGACGTTGGAGATTACACCGATCGCTTTCCCGGACTGTACCCTCTCAATTCGGGAGATGCTGCCCCCGATCGCGACTTGCTAAAGTGACTTGAACTAAAGTGACTCGAAGGCGGCGGTGAAGCCGTCCAGGGTCAGGCACTCTTCTACAAAAGATTCGGCATCATCAACGTTTTCGACTCGATATTCCATGATGCGGCGCTCGTCGTCTTTCATCTTTTTGGAAGAGATCACTGTTCCTGCGTATTTGAGGGCGATCGGATTAAAGGTGGTGGCGTGGTCGCGCCAGGCTTCAGCAGAACATCGAATAATGACTCGCCACATGGTTGCAGTTTTAGATAGTTTGGGGATAAGCAGTCTGAAACTGTATTGTGTCACGATCGTCTTGCGCCATGATCGTCGTTCGCGCAGTCCTTGCCGAAATGTTCTAGACCTGAGGACTTCCTTCAATCTGCATTATCTTTATTGGATTGAAGCGGAAGTTCAATAACAAATTCCATCCCTTGTCTCTCATCAGAGTGACAATACAGTTTTCCGCGATGGTTTTCCACCACGATTTGGTGGCTGATGGACAAGCCCAAGCCTGTTCCTTTGCCCATAGGTTTTGTTGTAAAGAAAGGCTGGAACAGACGCGATCGCGTCTCCTCAGTAATGCTTAATCCATTATCTAGAATATGAATGCCAACCCAACGTTCCTTGATCGCTTCAGTCCAGATCCGGATTGTACTGGGATCATCTTTGATTGCTTCAGCAGTACGGTTTCGATCCCGCTCATCCAGAGCATCGATCGCATTGCTCAAAATGTTCATGAACACCTGGTTCAATTGCCCCGGATAGCAATCTACAGGAGGTAAATCGCCATAGTCTTTGTAAATCTTGATCTCTGGACGATCGGAATTTGCTTTAAGGCGATGTCCCAGAATCATCAACGTGCTGTCAATACCTTCATGAATGTTGAATGCGGTGAGGTGGCCGGTATCGACTCGCGAAAACGATCGTAGACTGGTGCTGATAGTGCGAATGCGATTCACACCTTCCTTCATTGAGGAAAGCAATTTAGGTAAATCCTCCCGCACATACTCCAAGTCAACGGCTGCAATGGCTGCTTCAATTTCAGCATCAGCGTTAGGGAATTTTTGTTGATACAGATCCACCAGGATAAACAAGTCTCTGACGTATTCCAAAGCAGGGGTCAAATTACCAGCAATAAACCCGACTGGATTGTTGATTTCATGAGCAACCCCAGCCACCATTTCTCCCAAAGCAGACATTTTCTCCCGCTGGATCAAATGCAGTTGAGATTGTTGAACTTGGGCAAGAGCTGATGCCAATTCCTCTGTACGCTGAACAACTTGATGTTCAAGCGTCTGGTTTAGCTTTTGGAGTTCCCGGTTAAGATTCCTCACGCGGAGATGAGCATTGACACGAGCCAGAATTTCTTCCTGCTGTAAGGGTTTGGTGAGGTAATCTACTGCACCCAGATTAAATCCCTGAACCTTATTAGTGGTTTCGGATAGAGCAGTCATAAAAATGACCGGAATGTCTTTTGTGGATTCACAGGCTTTTAGACGACGGCAAGTCTCAAAACCATCAATACCAGGCATCATTACATCCAGCAAAATGATGTCTGGGCTGATCACCTGGAGCTTTTCCAAGGCGCTCTCTCCGGTCTGCGCCAGCAGGACACGGAAACCCGCATCTTTCAAAACATCAAACAAAACTCTGGCATTGGTTGGAGTATCATCCACAACCAGAATTAGGCTCTCAGATGAGGATGTCATTGTCTAACCTCTGCGTAGGGTTTAACCAGTTTGAGAATGGCTTGCTCGTTCATATCTTGCGCCAATTGCAAAATTTTCGTAGCAAATGCCTGGTAGTCAGAGTGCAACATCTGAAGGCGTTGAGCTTCCTCTACCACTGCCCAGATGTCACCAATGCGAGCGCTGGCATACAGGGCTGCTAGTTCCTCCGGCTTGGGCACAAGCCACTGCAACTCCGGTTCATTGACGCTTGTGGAGGCAACCGAAGTCGGGCTGTCGGAACTATAGAGCCAGGAAAGCGTGAGGTAGCGTCCTATTTGTTCTAGCAGTTCCTCAGCCTGGATGGGTTTGGGTAGAAAATCGGTACAGCCTGCTTCTTGGCTGTGCTGTCGATCCATTTTAAAGACGCTGGCAGAGGAGGTAATGATCGGTATGTGCTGAAATTGAGGTAACGATCGCAGCTTCCGTACCATCTCAAAGCCATCCATCACGGGCATGGCAATGTCAGTAATGATCAGATCAGGGGGTTGCATCATCGCTTGCTCTATTCCTTCCTGCCCCTGACTGGCTTCAACTAGTTCAAAGCCTAGGGGTTGCAGGAGGTTGACCAGGACGGAGCGATTTTCCCAACGATCGTCAACAACTAGGAGCGATCGCCGTTCCCCCTCGTAGCCTGTGACATTCAGCGCAGAGTGGCCGTTTTGAGATTCAACCCGTTCCACTTCTGCCAAATCTACTTCAAACCAGAAAGTGCTTCCCTGTCCAGCCGTGCTTTCCACCTGGATTTGACTGCCTAGAAGCTGCACAATTTGTTGGGTAATCGTTAGTCCTAAGCCCGTCCCTTCTACCATTCGATGCTTTTCACCGACCTGCTCAAACGGGGTAAAAATTTTCTCAAGTTGCTCAGGGGTCATCCCCACACCCGTGTCTTCAACTTGAAACCGAATTCGGGTAGTGGCGGCAGACGGAGGCGATCCTGTATCCCCTGGCTCTATATCTGGCTTTATGGTGGTATCTGGCTTTGTGGTAGTGCTGTGGTCTACCAGCACACCAACCTTGAGGGTAACGCCTCCGCGATCTGTGAATTTAATTGCATTGCCCAGCAGATTAAGCAAAACCTGACGTAACCGTTTTTCGTCCGCGTGGACTGCCGACGGCAACTTATTTAATAGCTCGTAGGTAAAGGTAATTTCCTTTTGTTCTGCTTTGACGCGACAAATATCGACAACACTGTGGAGAAAAGTCGTGAAGTCGAAATCATGCGGATCTAGCTCTAGTTTACGAGCTTCAATTTTTGCGAGGTCGAGGACATCATTGATCAACTTGAGCAGATGATCTCCGCACTGTTGAATGATGCCTAAGCCATCTTTTTGTTTTGGGCTAGCTGTTTTGTCGCGCAGCAGAATTTGGGCATAGCCCAAGATGCCATTTAGGGGTGTGCGGAGTTCGTGGCTCATGCTCGCCAAAAACTCACTCTTTGTCCGGTTGGCAGCATCCGCGGCTTCTTTAGCAACACTCAATTCGGCAGTGCGCTGGCTAACTCGTGCCTCCAGTTCCTCAAAGGAACCTTTAAGTTGCTTTGCCATCTGGTTAAAGGATTGCCCCAGCACTTCGAGTTCCTGTATGCCTTTAGCGTCAACAGTTTGGTCGAGATTGCCATCGGCGATCGATCGAGAAGCGGCTCCCAAGCGAGAAATTGGGGCACTGATCCAGCGTGAGGTGAGAATACTAATCCCACTGGCAAATCCCAGCGCCAGTAAGCACAATAGGATTGTGTCCTGCGTATTTTGATTAATTTGTGCCATAAAGTCTGACTCTGGCACTACTGCCACAATCAACCAATCAATCCCATTTCCTAAAGACAACGGCGTTACCTGTAAAAACTGCCGCTTGCCAGCAATGGAAAACTCAAGTTGTTGCGCTTGCTTAATTTTGCTTAGGTCAACAAATTGCTGATTGAGATGACTGGCAGCCGCACGGATTAATGGACTGCTACTGTTGAGCGCCTTGAGTCGTTCAACTTTATCGTTGCTAACGGTGAAGGGATCCTTGCCATCCGACGTGCCAACCAACTCACCGTTGCGTTCAATAATGAACATCTGTCCAGATTTGCTTAACCTCAATCGATTGAGAAACTGGCTAATCTGCCGCAGATTGAAAATAGCTCCCGATACTCCTACTAAATCCTGGTTATCGTCATAAATTGGACGCGCTATGTTGATGGCAAGCGTTTTGTCGGCCGATCGACTGATCGAGGTGTAAATATTGCTCCAGGCAGCGCCCCTTGCAGCTACGGCTGCCTTATACCAGACTCGTTGCCGCCCATCGACCGGTTTATCCCCTAGTGAAGTATCAACGACTTGCTGCTCTAAATTAACCTGATTACTCCGCCACCGTTGACCCGTTGACCCATTAGCATACTCGATAAAATAGATGTCTTCGCCGCCCTTAGTCCGACGCTGGACAGCGAACATATCGCCGGTCTCACTTGCAAATCCCAGCCCACTAATAACGCTCGTGCTTCTCAGGTGATCCCAATACACGGCTTCCGGCGATCGCACATTTCGCAAGTCGGCTCCTTCTCGACGCAGAGCATTCACTGCTAGCTGATTTACAGTATCGGCCGTTGCTAGACTATGGCGAACTTCACTATCAACTCGGTCGGTGACTTCCCGTCTGAGTTGACCTGCTACATCATTGACTGCCCGTTGCCCATTGCGAATCGATAGCCAACCCGTCAGCCCTACAGCGATCGAAATCTGTAGAATGAATGGCACAATCATCACTAATCGTAAAGGAAGGCCTCCAGAACACTGATTTCTTAGAGCATTCATAGAAGAAAACGATCGCTAGATTAGAGCATACAGAATAAGTATTCCCTTGAAGCGCAAAGAGCAAACAACTTGTCAAGTTTCTATAAGACTAGTTCTTGTATTCTCTGATGTAGGCAGGCTGAGGTCAGGGAAATCAAGCAGTGCCACCTATGGGGAGAAATTGCCCGATCGCACCGTTGTTGCTTTCCGTCGGGTAACAGCAGCAGTTGAAGTATTTTCAGCATCAAGAAAAATATCTGAACCAGAGCAGAAGTAATGAGAACTGCTGCCGTGAATCTAACGATAGCAAGGTGCCAGAATTTACCAGAATCCATGATGGTGTGTTACTCCCTAGCGATCGAATTACTTAACTGCTGGGGAGTAATGAGCTGGAATACGATCCTTAGGAGCGTCGCATTCTACTTTTTGAATGGGTCATGTTCTGCCAGAATTCGCTCTAGCTTAGCTTCATCAACTCTCGACAGCAGCTTGCTGGATTCATGGACATCTCGCACAGTTTTGGAAAGACTAATGGTAGAGCCGATCGAGAACAGCAACCCCATACCCAAGTAGCCTTTAATCCAGTCGTTGACGGGCAGAAAAGCAACACCGATCGTAGTAGCAGAAATCGAGAGCAGGAAAGACAGCCAGACCTGAACGATCCAAGCAGAACTGTGAGTTTGCCGGTTGTTGTTGGGAGCGTAGGTATACTTTGTCATGATGACCTCTTTGTTTTTTGATTAGTAGAGATAGAACTAGGCAGCAAGCTGGTGGGATTTGACTTGGAGGGGACGGTCACTCATCGAGGATTGTCCAAACAGGTGCTTGAGATAGCTGTGGCTCAGCTCCCGATTCCAGAGGCGCAGCCGCACCATCACTCGCAGTAAAGTAAATGTGATTTCAGCCGCCAAAACAGTGTTATGCAAGCGGTGGGTGTGGCCCAACAAATCATTGCCGTGGGTGCGATCGGTTTTGTGATGCTTTAGCAGAGCCAGAATGTTGCGGGTAGAACCCTGAAGCTGGTGCAGGTAGGAATCGGCAAAGGCCCAGCGACTAAAGCCCCAAAACTTCGCCAGATGGTTGATTTCATCTTGTAAGGGTTGAGCGATCGCCTGCTGCAATTCTCCGGTGGCGTGCGCCATCAGCCACAGGTAGACCGAGACTGCGCCCCATTCCGTCGTGATTCGCATGAGGACGTGCTGCTGCAAATCTGCGTGGGGATTGTTAGTGGGAATGTAGCCCTGCACGGGATTGGGTTTGAGGATCAGCTTTTTCCCAGTCAACTGCTGATAGATTTTGCTGAAGGTAGGAGCGTGCTGCCGTTCTTCTTTCTCCCAAAGACCGAGGGTGAGCATGGAGCCATCCTCGGCAACGCTGCCGCCCATGAAGTTAGCCATTTCTGGGTGCAATTGTTCTAGGTAGCTGCGGCTTTCTTGAGAGTAGCCTCGAATCGGAGCTTCAATTTCGCTGGCTCCAGCAATCACCTGGAGAAAAGTTTCGGGGCTAATGCCAATAATCTGACTGCGATCGATCCTCTTCCAGTTGATCGGTTCCCAAGGACGAGGTTGGGGGTTAGTGAACTAGTTGGGCAGATCAGAAAGACGATCGCTGAGGAGATCGATCGTCACATAGCGGTTGACCAAGCGGACAATTCGAGCGCGGGTATGAAGATAGCGGGGACGATCGACCCGGTAGCCTGCAAGGTCGATCGGGCGGCTCTGGCGCTGAAGGGAGGGAAAGTTCATTGGTGTCTCCTTAAAAGTGAGATGAGTAGGAAGAAGTGAGATGAGTAGAAGGAAGTGAACGAGAAAAGGCAGGACGAAAGTTCAACAAGAGATAATCCAGTAGCCGTTTCTGCGCCAGAACTGTTCTTTGAGCGCCATCTCAAGTTGCTCTGCGGAAATCAAACGATGCTCCAGCAGCAACTCACCCAACAGCTTCCGACCATGACGCTGTTCTTCCAGAGCAAACTCCAGTTGCGCGGCAGAGATTTGATTCTTGTGGGTCAGAATCCAACCCAGGTGGGCAGAATCGCCACAATCCAGACCAGCAGAAGCGATCGAGATAGCGTGGGCAGCCAAGGATGGCGGGGAGCAGTTCATGGCACGTTCCTCTAGGGGTGAGGTCTTAGGCGTAAGTCTGGGGTGATGGAGGCTTGGGTGTTTCTCCTGCTGGTTCTAGAATGCAGGATGCAGCCTGACAGGTTGGCGCAAAAATTGGCTTAGTTTTTGGCGTACTTAGTTCTTGGCGTACTTGGTTTTTGGCGTAGAGTGAGCAAAATGGGTAGCGCGATCGCGCCTCAGTTCTCAAGCACCCTCAAGCAACCGTGGAAGGAACCCTCAGAGCTTCGGTAGCGGGATTGGAACGAGTTGACCAAGCCCGCAAACGGCGAGGTTGGAATCGTCAATCTGTAGCGTGGGCAGAAGCAGCGTTGACCTCAGTAGCCTGCCTAAAGCAGTTTTGGCGGCGCGAACGAATCAGTCGCGAAACTTTTGGGCGCATTTGTGAAGCCGCAGGAATTACAGACTGGCAGACGATCACCGACTCGATCGCTGACTCAGAAATCACCACCTCCCTCAACCTGATCTCCCCATCTCGCCTGATCGACTGGGGTGAAGCACCCGAACTCACCTTCTTCTGCGGTCGAGAGAAAGAACTGCACAGCTTAGAGCAGTGGATTTTGACCGATCGCTGCAAGCTAGTGGCGCTGCTGGGCATGGGTGGTCTGGGCAAAACCAGTCTGACTGTGCGATTGGTGGAGCAGTTGGAGTCGCAGTTTGAAGTAGTGATCTGGCGATCGCTCCGCAACGCTCCCACACCAGAAGCGTTGGTGACAGACTTGCTGCGATCGCTCTCCGACTCGGAACTTACCACGACTGATTCCCTAGTGCGGCTAATGCAGCAGATCCGATCGCGGCGCTGCCTGCTGGTGCTGGACAATGCCGAGTCGATACTGGGAGAGGGCGACGCGGTAGGACACTACCCACCGGGCTACGAGGATTACGGCGACCTACTGCGGCGGTTCGGCGAGGAACGTCACTCAAGTTGCTTGGTGCTGACCAGTCGAGAGCAACCCAGAGAACTGACGCGCCTGGCCGGAGAACGGGTGCGATCGCTCCATCTGGGCGGACTGCCTCAACCCGAAGCGCGACAGGTTTTGCAGCGATCGGGTTCCCTAGACATTTCGGAGCCGGAGTGTGTCGCGATCGTCGATCACTATGCCGGAAATCCCCTAGCGCTGAAGATTGTGGCGGCGGGAATCCGGGATTTGCTGGCCAGCAACGTCAGCGAGTTTCTAGACTTGATGCGGCAGGATCGCTTCGCCTTTGCTGACATTCGGGATCTACTGGAGCGGCATTTTGCTCGACTGTCGGCAGCAGAACAGACGGTGATGTTCTGGCTGGCGATCGCGCGGGAACCCGTGGGCCTAGAAGAACTGAAGAGTGATCTACTACTGCCAGAATCGTGCTGGGCACTGACAGAAACGCTGGAATCCCTGAAGCGTCGATCGATGATTGAGGTCAGCCCTTCGGGTTTTAGCCTGCAACCCGCCGTCATGGAGTTTGTTACTCAGCAATTGACCAAGCAGATCTTTAGGGAGATCAGTCAGGGATTGATCGATCGGCTCCGCAGCCACGCGCTGATCAAAGTCACCGGCAAAGACTACATCCGCACTGCTCAAATCCGCCTGATTCTGGAACCCGTGCTGCAACGACTGCAAGCGGTGAGCGATCGAGCCGAAATTCAGTCCCGACTGCTGGGACTGCTGCCAGATTTGCAAGGCAAACCCGCTCTGCAAACAGGCTACGTTGCTGGAAATGTGCTGAACTTGCTGGGGCAATTGGGCGCAGATTTGAAGGAGGCGGATTTTTCTGACCTCACGCTCTGGCAGGCAGATCTGCGAGTGCTACCGTTGCATCGAGCCAATTTTGCTAACGCTGACCTGTCTCGATCGGCCCTAACTGAAACCTTCAGCAACGTGCTGTGTGTAGCCTTTAGTCCCGATGGTGAACGGCTGGCTAAGAGTGACGATCGCGGTTGGATCAGTCTCTGGCAGGTGGAAACGGGCAACCAGCTTCTGGCCTTTCAAGCCCACAACGAATGGGGGTTTTCGGTAGCCTTCAGTCCTGATGGCGCAACCCTGGCCACCGCCAGCCTCGACAGCAGCATCAAGCTCTGGGATGCCGCTACGGGAGCAATGCTCAAAACTCTGCATTTACACAGTCGCGGCGTGTCTGCCGTCAGCTTTTGCCCCACCGATCGCACGCTCTTGGCCAGCAGCAGCGCCGACCAAACCCTCCGCCTGATTGACTGCGCTACTGGAACCTGTCGCCACACCCTCACGGGTCACCAGAGCATTGTCCGGGCGCTCTGCTTCGCTGCCGATGGCTGCACGATCGCCAGCGCTAGTCTGGATTGCACCGTCAAGCTCTGGGAAGTAGCCACCGGAAAATGCCTGCATACGCTAGAGACTGATGCGCCTGTCCATGCCGTGATTTTTGTCTCAGCTTTCCGTCTAGCCAGCGCTGGGGGCGATGGCAGCATCAGCGTGTGGGACACCGAGTCGGGCAATCTCATCGCTTCCCTAGAAGGGCACAACAGCAACATCTGGAGTCTGGCTCTCACTACCGACGGCGCATTGGTCAGCAGTGGCGACGATCGCACCCTTAAGCTGTGGGATCTGACCACCGGCCGCTGCCTCAAAACCTTCCAGGGACACCAGCAACGTATCTGGTCGGTCGCCGCCAACCCTCAAGCCGCGACGATCGCCAGTGGCAGCGACGACAAAACCATCCGCTTCTGGAATCTGAAGGATGGTCAGTGCTACCGCAGCTTGCAGGGCTACCACAACAGCATTACGCCGATCGCCTTTAGCGAAGGTGGCGAAATGGACGGGTTGCTGACGTTTAGTGCAGACCAAAAGGTGCGGTTTTGGGATGAACAGACGGGGGAGTGTCTAAAAACGGTGCTCTTACCGACGAAATCGGCGCTCCAGGCAGCGCTGAGTCCCGATCGCCAGACGATCGCCAGTGGAAGCTTGGACTGCACCATTCGACTATGCGACTTGCACACGGGGCGCTGCCTCAGAACGCTCCACGGGCACACCACCTGGGTACGCTTTGTTGTTTTCAGTCCTGATGGCTCTTTGCTGGCCAGTGCTGGGGGCGATCGTACCATCAAGCTGTGGCAGGTGGAAACAGGAGATTGCCTGCACACGCTTCAAGGGCATCTCAGTCCTGTCCACACCGTCGCGTTTCACCCCGATCGACCCATCCTGGCTAGTGGTAGTTGGGATCGCAGCGTCAGGATTTGGCACACCCAGACGGACAACTGTCTCGGAGTGCTGGCGCAGCACACCGATCGCATCACCGATTTGTGCTTCACTCCGACAGGAGAACATCTGCTCAGCAGCAGTCATGATGGCACAATTCGTCTGTGGAACTGGCAGCAGGGGGAATGCCTGCGGGTACTAGAGGGACATGAGGCTGGGATTTGGGCGATCGCCCTCAGTCCTGAGGGCCGCACTCTGGCCAGCATCAGCCAAGATCAAGTGGTTCGGATCTGGAGTTTGGATGGTGCAGGTTGCGATGAATTGCCCGCTCGATTTTCTGGCAACTCCCTCCGTTTCAGCCCCAACGGGCAGCTACTGGCGATTGGCAGTGAAGCCGGAACGTGTCGCCTCTGGGATCTACAGCACAAGCGCGATCGGACAATCCTGCAAGTCCCACGACCCTACGAAGGCATGAACATCACCAGAGTTCAAGGACTCACCCCCGCTCAAGTTGCCGCCCTCAAGACCCTCGGCGCAGTTGAGCTTTAAATCCATCCAAGCTGCCTTGTGACTGCTGTTCCACCCCGTCCTCACCTATGAGGCTTAGAGAGGTGAAAACCTAATGCTGAAACCTGGTCAGTCGCTACCGAAAAACCACAGTTTTGTTACCGTGCAGCAGCACTCGATCTTCAACGTGGTAGCGCAAGCCCCGCGCCAAGACGGTTTTCTCGATGTCCTTGCCGTAGCGCACCAGATCTTGAACCGAATCAGAGTGGTCGATCCGAATTAAGTCTTGATCAATGATCGGGCCTGCATCTAGTTCCGAAGTGACGTAATGACAGGTTGCGCCGATTAATTTCACGCCCCGATCGTAGGCTTGATGGTAAGGCTTTGCTCCCACAAAAGAGGGTAGAAACGAGTGGTGAATGTTGATGATTTGTCCGGGGTAGCGATCGCACATCTGGGGAGACAAAATCTGCATATATCGCGCCAGCACCATCACATCACCCTGCACCGATTCAAACAAGTGAATCAGTTTATCATCGGTATCCTGGCGAGTTTCAGCCGTGACGGGGACGTGATGAAACGGAATGCCATGCCATTGAACGAACTGAGCAAAAGTGGGGTGGTTGGAAATAACGCAGGGAATCTCGATATCGAGTTCTTTACTTTGCCAACGGGCTAACAGATCGTAGAGACAATGCCCCAGTTTAGAAACCAAAACGACTACCCGCTTTTTCTCTGCCGAGTCGGTGATTTTCCAGGTCATTTTGAACTGATCGGCGATCGGCGCAAACTGCTGCCGAAACTCTGCTACCCCGAACGGTAGTGAATCGGCCAACACTTCCTGCCGCATGAAAAACCGTTGAGCACTTTGATCTGAGTGGTGCTGCGCTTCTGCGATCCAGCCTTGATGACTGGCGATGAAGCTACTCACCGCCGCCACAATTCCCACGCGATCGGGGCAAGAAAGACTCAACGTGAATCGCCGTGTAGACACTAAAGAGATCCTGCTGCGTGGTGAGGATTATACAATTCTCAAGCTGCTTCTAGGGGAGCCATTGTTAGACCAGCCCGCCCAAGCTGCATATGGTACAGTTCTGCTTGCTCCAACGGCCCAACCCAGACGATCGCCTGTCCCTCGTAGTGGATCTGGTTTGTCAGTTCCCAAGCACGATCAGGGGTCATGTTGGGAACGTATTTCAGCAGGCACTCAGAGACGTGCTGAAACGTATTGAAATCGTCGTTCAGCACAATCACTTTGTAGTTGGGATAGGGCTGACGAGTGACTTGACCTGACTTCTCTGGCGCGATCGTCGGTGCAGCAGCCATCGCGGAAAAAACTGCTAACAGCATAAGCAACCCTTAGAAATTTGTTGAAAATCTGTCTGAAAAATTCGCTGAGGATGACTCATTTTAGGGCCGATCAGAAAATTTTGTCCGGTGAGCCTGAACAACTCAGAGGATATTTAAGAACTCAAAGGATATTTAAGAGGTGGGGCCTGTTGTATAGCTGTAGACAGACAACTTAGAACATTGGGCTTGAAGGAGGTGTGGGCAACGCCCTCAGCCAGGGGTTCCACTCCTTTACTCCGTTCTAATCGATGAGGGTATGGTTATAGTGAGTAGTCCCTGGAAGGTAAAATCTCTAAGCACTATACTAATGAAGAACTGTGACTCTAAAGAAGTGCAGCTTTGCAGTGTTGGAGTGTCAGGTGAGAAGCATCATTGAACAGTCCAAGAACGACAACTACCCGAACTCTCTTTGAGCGTCAACTTCGACGGCTTCAACGGGATGTGTTACGGATGGGTGCTTTAGTTGAGAATTCCTTTTGGCTAGCGCGGCAGGCGCTGTTTGATCAAGACCTCGAAGCCCCCAAACAGATTGAGCAACAGGACGACCAGATTGACCAGCTCTACCGTCAGATCGAGCAAGATTGTGTCAACTTGATTGCGCTTCAGGCTCCGGTGGCCCAGGATTTGCGGTTGCTGAGTGCCATCATGCAACTGGTGCGGGACTTGGAGCGGATTGGCGACTACGCAGAAGATCTGGGGGAAATCTCGGTGCAGCTATTTCCCTATCCACCTTTGCCCTGCATGGCACTGGCGCGGCAGATGTGCGATCGCTGTCGGGCAATGCTGGCCATGAGTTTGGTGGCCCTGTCTGACCTGGATGCCGAATCGGGTTTGGAGATTAAGCAGAAAGACGACGCGGTGGATCTGGACTACACCACTCTCTATAACATGTTGGCCCATCAGCGAGACGTGCCTGGAGTTGTCGAGCCGATCGTCTTGATGATTTTGGTGATTCGGCATCTTGAGCGCATGGCTGACCACGCCACCAACATTGGCAAGCGCGTGGCCTACATTGTCACTGGGGAGCGTTGAGGCAACCCTCCAGCCGCACCGATTGAACCAGCAAACTTGAAAAAACCTCGTTATTTGCATCAATCCGTTGCAAAATGCCGTAACCTAAAAAGTCTGTCTGTTGGACGATCGCTTTTGCTGTAGGCGCTCGTTTCCTAGCTGTCTGCAATTGTTCTGTGTTAGCCTGCACGTTTTTTCTCCCTAGTTCCCCATGCCTAAAGTTCTTGTTTCCGATCCGATCGACCAGGTTGGCCTGGATATCCTGTCCCAGGTGGCGCAGGTGGATGTCAAGACCGACTTTTCCCCCGCAGAGTTGATTCAGGCAATCCCAGACTATGACGCGCTAATGATTCGATCGGGCACTCGCGTCACAAAAGAGGTGATCGAAGCCGCCCGCCAGCTTAAGATCATCGGTCGGGCAGGGGTGGGGGTGGATAACGTGGACGTACCCGCCGCCACCCGCAAGGGGATCGTAGTGGTCAATTCGCCGGAGGGCAACACGATCGCCGCCGCCGAACATACTCTAGCGATGATGATGTCTCTGTCGCGCTACGTGGCAGCGGCCAACCAGTCCGTCAAGGACGGCAAGTGGGATCGTAAGAGCTTTACCGGAGTAGAAGTCTACAAAAAGACGTTGGGCGTTGTGGGACTGGGCAAAATTGGCGCTCATGTGGCAACCGTAGCGCGGGCAATGGGAATGCGCTTACTGGCTTACGATCCCTTTATTTCCCATGAGCGGGCAGAGCAGTTGGGTTGCCGTCTGGTGGAGCTTGATGTGCTGTTCCGCGAAGCTGACTACATCACACTGCACCTGCCCAAAACTCCAGAAACGACGCACTTGATCAACGCTGATGCGATCGCCAAAATGAAGCCCACCACCCGGATCATCAACTGCGCTCGGGGCGGCATCATTGACGAGGCAGCTCTAGCTGAGGCTTTGAGATCAGGCAAAATTGCCGGAGCGGCGATCGATGTATTTGAGCAAGAGCCTCTGAAGGAGTCGCCCTTGAAGGAACTGGGCAAGGAAATTGTCCTGACTCCTCACCTCGGCGCGTCTACCGAAGAAGCTCAGGTGAATGTGGCGATCGATGTGGCAGAGCAAATCCGCGATGTGCTGCTGGGCTTGCCCGCGCGATCGGCGGTGAACATTCCCGGTCTGCGCCCCGATCTGCTGGAGAAGCTACGTCCCTACCTGCAACTGGCGGAGACGTTGGGAAATCTGGTGGGTCAGTTGGCTGGCGGCCGAATTGAGTCGCTGAACATCCGCCTGCAAGGGGAACTGGCGACAAATCAAAGCCAGCCGATCGTTGTGGCGGCCCTCAAAGGTCTGCTGTCCCATGCGTTGCAGGAGCGGGTGAACTACGTCAACGCCAGCATTGAAGCGAAGGAACGGGGCATCCACGTAGTCGAAACCCGTGACGCTACGGTGAAGGACTACACGGGATCGCTACACCTGTCGGTAAAAGGGTCCCTGGGGGAACACTCCGTCAGTGGTTCGCTCCTGGGTGAGGATGAAATTCGCATCACCAGCGTTGATGAGTTTCCAGTCAATGTGCCGCCGAATCGCCATATGCTGTTCACGCTGCACCGCGATGTGCCGGGGATCATTGGGGCGATCGGTTCCCTCTTGGGTAATTTCAACGTCAACATCGCCAGTATGCAAGTGGGCCGCAAGATTGTGCGTGGGGATGCTGTGATGGTTCTCAGCATTGATGATCCCCTGCCAGAAGGTGTGCTGACTGAGATCATCAAAGTCTCTGGCATTCGCGATGCCTACACCGTGACGCTGTAGAAATCAGGCTGAGATTCAGTGATTGATGAAGCTTGCTGAGCCAGGGAACTCTACACTAGAGAACTCCCTACAACAGAGTCAAAACAGATTGAGAGCTAGGACAACTTGACCCAGCTTCCTGGAAATCGAGGTATGGCTGTAGACAGACGTACCTTAGTCAGCAGGGCTGTGGTCAGGTTAACTTTGCTCAGGTTCGATCGCTTCTGATCGCTCCAGCAGCGAGATTTAGGTGTAGCTTGATTCTCGCTGCGTGAGGGTCTAACTGGGTTCATCCCACACTCAGTAGCGCCAACATCAGGCCTGATCAGTTAGACACTTCTGATAGTTCAATGATGTTGCCGTCGTAGTCCTTCAGCAGAAAATTCAGAGGTTTCTCCTGACGAATTTTGTGCTTCAGGCTCCGCATCTGAACCCGCAAAAGCACCTGCTCTAGGCAATCACGATCGAAGCACACATGGCGCTGCTGGTTGCGATCGCCCAGACTGGCTCCAGATATGACATGAAGCTGGGTGTTCTTCTTGAGTTGATACCAGAGACCATCCGGCGTGGTGCTCGATCCTGCACGAGCGGGAGCAATGCCAGGGCTGAGATAGAGCGGGTCGATCGCCGTTGCTCCTAGACTTTGCTCGTAATTGTAGTAATAGTGTAGGGGCACTTCGGCAGCAGACAGCTCCAGCATTCCTTCGTACAGGTTGCGGGCCAGTGGCAGATCCGACACCATGATTGTGTGAACTTTAGGGGCGCTAGTGAGAAACATCCACATCGCCACCGCGTAAGCTCCCAGCAGCATCACCATGATCCCCTGTGTGGAGAGCAAGCTGTCTAGCCCTGGCAGAGCGGCGATCGACAATGATGAGAACGCAAATGGGATATGCAAAATCATGAGTAGAGTAGACAAAATAATAGAGCCGATCGCTCGGTCAACTTGCGATCGGCGATCAAACCTATTCTATCAAGTCGCTTGGTTGGGAGGGTGACTAGCACTAACATTCAAGCGGAAATAACGGACTCTGGCAGCAGGATAGACCCAGGTGTGCTGGCCATCCGTGAAGTATCCATTTAGCTGGACTTGATGGTCAAGAATTTCTCAAGGGCCGCCACCATTGCGGGACACCATCGGCGGGTATTCTTGACCCACTCCAGGTCTTTGTAGCGCGAGTCCAGACCCACCGCAGATACCCACTGGCTCTCAGCCTCGCCGTGATTGCCCTGCACCCAGAGGGCTGCTGTCAGGGCCGCTCGCATATCGGCAAATTGGGGATATTTCCGCACCAAGTTTCGCATCGTGCGAAGGGCTTCGCTAGTTTGACCTACCTGGTAGAGCGCAAGGGCATAGTTGGCGCGGGCAAAGGCGTAGTTGGGGGCGAGGTCAGCGGCCTGCTTGAAGTCTGCGATCGCTTGCTCCCACTGTCCCAAACCCGTCTCCGCATTGCCGCGATTGTTCAACGCCAGGGGATCTTTCGGGTCAAGCGCCAGGGCGCGGTTGTAATCAGCGATCGCTTCTTCCCATTTGCCCAGTCCTTCCAGCGCTGTACCCCGGTTGATGTAGGGATCGGGGGCATTGGGGGCTAGTTCGGAGGCTTTATTGAAGTCGGCGATCGCGCCTTCGAGATTATTCTGACTCACTCTGGAGTTGCCGCGATTGCTCCAGGCAGCAGGGTTTTCGGGGAAGCGATCGATAATCTGCGTCCAGTAGCTCTCAGCGGTCTTGAAGTCTCCGGTATTGGTTGCAGCAAAAGCTTTGTCTCCCAGAGTACTCAACTCGTTGTACAGATCCAGCACGGTGGTTTGGGGTACTTCAGTAGGGGCGATGCTGGGCAGGGCGATCGGCGCTTCAGCGGCGATGGCTGGTCGAACCCAGAGGCAAATCAGCAGCAGTCCACACAGAGCTGTTTTGAGGAGTTGAGACATAAGAAGGGAGTGCGAGGTAGTTGCGTATCCAGCGAGGATTGCTAATCTGGAGGATTGCTGAACTATAAAGTGACTATAACAGCGTTCCATGCCCCAGGCCGAGGCTGAAGTTAACCTAAACCAAACGAATTCACAGCGATGGTGCGGGCAATAGCAAAATTCGTCAGGGCATGACCCGCACACAAAGGCGCTTTATCCTCGCCTAACACAACATTCTTGATCCAATGCGGTTGATTCTCCACCTGCCCGTGATCTCGAATGCGGTGAGCGAACTGGTTGGCATCCAGATCAAGGGAACTGAGATAGGATATCGTCTCCTCAAACCGCTTACCACAATGAGTGCCCTTGCGTTCTACAAGGTTCACTCGCATTAGGGCGTGTTTGAAAGTGTTTGAAAACTGATTTCTACTGTCACAAATCAACCCTGCCTTAGCAAGAGGGACTACAGGAGGTGTTCTACTTAATCCTGCCCAGCTACTTACTGGTGATCACTTTCATGACAGTTACGTCTAATTACTTAGCCACGGATAGCCAAGTCAGAATATTAAGGCTATATTCTCTCTTTAAGGCTATGCGCCCAGTCAGAGATGCTAAGTTTAAGCCAACTTCATGCACTCTATCAGCCCACAGAGCATTGAACTAGGACACATTGTGCAAAGCAATAGAGCTAGACGACAACAAGCAGTACTAATGTTCTTGATTGTTGCTACTGTTGTCACTGGCGTTTTCTTTCGGTTCATCCACCTCGATCGCAAAGTCTACTGGTGGGATGAAGTCTATACTTCCCTGCGAGTTTCTGGCTATCGTGAAGCAGAAATTGTCAGAGAGTTTGAGAACTCTCGTCTGGTCAGTATCGACTACTTTAAGCAAAAGTATCAGCAAGCCACGTCAGACAAAACAGTTGCAGGAACAATCGAAGGACTGCAAGCTGAAGAGCCGCAATTAGCGCCTCTCTACTTTATTGCAACTCGGTTCTGGGCAGAACGATTTGGTAGTTCTGTTGGGGCAATTCGATCGCTGAGCGCCGTCTTCAGTCTTCTGGCATTTCCTGGTATGTACTGGCTATGCCTTGAACTGTTCTCCTCGCGCCTGACAGCCTGCATTGCAGTGGTGGTACTAGCAGTTTCTCCTCTACATCTGGCGTTTGCTCATGAAGCCCGTCCTTATAGTTTGTGGACTGGGCTTGCTTTATGCTCTAGTGCTGCATTGCTAAGGGCTATCCGTCTCAAAACAAAGGCGAGTTGGTTTCTGTATGCACTTATCCTGGTCATCAGTTTCTATACATTTCTTCTGTCTGCTTTGTTGGCAATAGGGCATGGAGTTTACGTCCTAGTGCTTGAAAGATTTCGACTCAGCAAGACAGTGAGTTACTACATCGTGTCTTCACTTGTTAGTGCTTTGCTGCTGCTTCCCTGGCTAATAAACCTCTCAAGAAACTGGTCGCGAGCCAGGAGTGCGGTCAACATCAACATGGGTTCAAGTGAATTGCCCTCTCTTTCGTCTCGAATTTTGGGGTGGTTTCGTCTTCCTGCTCGTCTTGTTTTTGATGTTGATTTTACCTCTCGTGATTCCCTAGTTAATAGACTGGCTCACTACAGTTTTTCTGTCTTCAGCCTCCTTCTAGTTGTTACTGCTGCTTATGCCATCTACCGAACTACACCACGATCGATCTGGTTGTTTGTTCTGACCTTAGTTGGAACAACATGGCTAGGTTTGTACGGGCAAGATTTGATTCTGAAAGGGCAGGGTGGAAGGGCTTCTGGTCAAATCAGCTACCTACTTCCTTGTTTCCTGGGATCTCAAATTGCGATCGCTCATCTATTTGTCGATCGTTTAACTCGATCAAACTTCGGCTGGCAGCGTCGGGCATGGCAAGCAGCATTTGCCGTGCTGTTGTCGGCAGGTATATTCAGCGGTATATTCTTCTCTTCAAAACAAGCTTGGTGGTCTAAAGGTGGGTCAGATCTGCTGAGGGCTAGTTTCGCTGCTGCTAACCTGATCAATCAGTCTGAAAAGCCTTTGCTGATCACAAATGCAGGTATACAAGAAATTGGCTTCTACAGCCATCTACTCGACCCCAAAGTTCAGGTTCTTGTTCAGTATCGCTGTGGGCTTTGCTCGATCGAGCCAAAGGTAGAATTCAATCCAGACCTCAGCAAAGCTCTAGCAGAATACAGTGATGTGTTTTTGTTTCCAGACGGAACTGGACGGTTATTCGATCGCCTCAAACTGCAAACGGCTTATCAATTCGACACAGTAACTACCGAGGTGCCAGTCGGCGGCGCACTCAGAAGAATTAAGCAGAAAGCTGGGTAGCTTGCTATCCAAAGCTGACTTTGAGTCAGCCACGGATTTTGTCTCTCGTCCTAACAAGCCGCATCAGAAGCAGTGCTATAAGATGCTTAGCGGAATTGCCACGATGGAAAATTTTCAGGAGAATAGCTGGTTAGCATAACAGTAGAAGGATAAGCACTATCTTGCTATTCTGTCTTTTTTACTGTTGATAAATCGACTCTGCGGATTCTGAGGTAAACTGCCCCCAAATTCCCCAACTTTGGGGAATTTGAGGCAGTAGCAGTGTCTTTGATACTTCTCAGGCATTCTCTCAAGCGAAAATTTTAGACAGATGACGTTACTCCAGAGAAAGGAGCGATCGAGGATGCAAAAGATAGCCCGCAAGAAAACATCTGAAAAGGTCGATCGATTCACAGAGTCAGTGATTCGTGAGATGACCCGAATTGCTCTGCAACATCAAGCAGTGAACCTGGCGCAGGGATTCCCGGATTTTCCCTGTCCGCCGGAGTTGAAGCAAGCCGCCACTGCCGCGATCGCCGAAGACGTAAACCAGTACGCTATCACCTGGGGAGATCGTCCGTTTCGGCAAGCGATCGCCGAAAAAGTGCGCGGATATCTCGGTTTAGAAATTGACCCCGAACGGCAGATTACCGTTACCTGCGGTTCCACTGAGGCAATGGCCGCAACCCTCCTGGCCACAGTGAATCCTGGCGATGAAGTGATTGTGTTTGAGCCGTTCTACGAGAACTATGGCCCTGACGCAGTTTTGGCTAGCGCTACTCCTCGCTATGTCTCCCTGCGTCCGCCGGATTGGGCCTTCGATCCCGCTGAGTTGCGGCAAGCATTCAACAACCAAACCAAAGCCATCATCATCAACACACCCCACAATCCCACAGGGAAGGTCTTCAGCCGCGAGGAGTTGAGCCTGATTGCTGACCTGTGCCAAGAATGGGACGTGCTGGCCTTGACGGATGAAATTTACGAACACATTCTCTACGACGGCGTGGAACACGTTGCCCTAGCCACCCTTCCCGGCATGGCTGATCGCACTGTCACTATTAATGGCCTTTCCAAGACCTACAGCGTCACAGGCTGGCGCGTGGGCTACGCTCTGGCCAGCCCAGAACTCACTGGGGCAATTCGCAAGGTGCATGATTTTCTGACCGTGGGCGCTCCGGCTCCGCTCCAACGGGCCGGCGTGGCGGCGATGCAGCTTCCCTCCAGCTACTACGAAAACCTAGCGGCTTCCTACCAGCAAAAACGCGATCGCTTCTTACAAACCCTTGATCAGGCAGGCTTCACTTACTTTGTGCCCAAAGGGGCCTACTACGTGCTGGCTGATGTATCGCAGTTCGGTTTTGCCAGCGATGTCGAGTTTGCCCACTACCTGATCAAAAAAATCGGCGTGGCTACTGTGCCCGGTTCCAGCTTTCTCCAACCGTCAGGTCAACGTCGATCGCTCCTGCGCTTTTGCTTTAGCAAGCGTTCCGAAACCCTGCAAGCTGCTCACGATCTTCTGCTCAAGCTCCCCTCCTTGAAGCCCTGATTGTTCCATCCCCAGACAATGAGGGCACTCTAGGCCAGCGTTCATCAGGAGTGCCATGCTTGCGAGGGTCTGGAGTGCATCACTGGTCGGGATTGATGCGGTCAAGGTTGGGGTAGAGGTGGATGTGGCCGGCGGCCTGCCGGGAATTGTGGTAGTGGGTCTTCCCGATGCCGCCGTGCAGGAGTCGCGGGAGCGGGTTAAGACCGCTCTCAAGAACGCGGGCTATGCCTTCCCCATGCGGAAAATCGTTATAAATCTCACGCCTGCCGATTTGCGGAAGGAAGGGCCAAGCTTCGACCTACCCATCAGCGTGGGAATTCTGGCTGCATCCGAGCAGGTGAACGTGGAGCTGCTGGAGGACTATCTATTTCTGGGAGAAGTGTCGCTGGATGGTAGTTTGCGACCGATCGCTGGAGTGCTGGCGATCGCTGCCGCAGCCCAACGTCTCGGACTCAAAGGATTGGTGGTTCCCGCAGACAATGCTCGCGAAGCCGCTGTTGTGCAGGGGTTGCGAGTGTTTGGGTTCAAGCACCTCTCAGAAGTGGGCAGCTTTCTTTGCGATTCATCTCAGTGCCTGCCCACCGAGGTAGACGGGCTAGAGGAACTGGAGCGATCGCAGTTCTTTGGAGCCGACCTGCGGGACGTGAAAGGTCAGGCCCACGCTCGTCGCGCCCTAGAAATCGCCGCCGCCGGCGGGCACAATTTGGTGTTTGTGGGACCACCGGGGAGCGGCAAAACCATGCTGGCCCGTCGCCTACCTTCGATCTTGCCGCCCCTGTCGCTGGAAGAGGCGCTGGAGGTGACGCAGATTCACTCAGTTGCAGGCTTGCTCAAAGACAAAGGTTCTCTGGTTTCTACCCGTCCCTTCCGTAGTCCCCATCACTCTGCTTCCGGTCCCTCGTTGGTGGGGGGCGGCAGCTTTCCGCGCCCTGGTGAGATTTCGCTATCCCACCGGGGGATTCTCTTTCTGGATGAGTTGACCGAATTCAAGCGGGACGTGCTGGAGTTTCTGCGCCAGCCCCTCGAAGATGGATTCGTCACGATTTCCCGTACGCGGCAATCTGTCTCGTTTCCGGCTCAATTTACTCTTGTGGCCAGCACAAACCCCTGCCCCTGCGGATTTTTCGCTGACACGGTTCAGCCCTGCACCTGCACCCCCAGATCCAGAGAGCAATACTGGGCACGGCTGTCGGGGCCGCTGATGGATCGGATCGATCTGCAAGTCGCAGTGAATCGGCTGAAACCGGAGGAAATTACGCAGCAGCCCACGGGTGAGGATTCCGCCGCCGTGCGCCAACGGGTGCAGGTAGCCCGCGATCGTGCCCGTGTCCGTTTCCAAGACACGCCTCTGCGCTGCAATGCTGAGCTACAGAGTCGCCACTTGAAGCAGTGGTGTCAGTTGGATGAGGCTACCCGAACGCTGCTGGAAGGCGCGATTCGCAAGCTAGGACTGTCCGTCCGGGCGAGCGATCGCATCCTCAAGGTGGCGCGGACGATCGCAGATTTAGCAGGAGACGCGACTTTGCAAACCCACCACGTTGCGGAGGCGATTCAGTACCGGACGATCGATCGAATGCAGTAGGCCACCGATCCCAGTCAAACTAAGAAGCCAGCCAGCCTTCAGCAGCGCCTCAAAGCATTTATGGCCGCAAAATAGCCGCAGCCAAAATCTGCTCACGCACCGCACGACAGCCCCAGAAAATCAAGTGTGGATCGATTTTCACCTCTCCTAGTTCAGGGAATTGCTGAGTCAGAAGCTGGTGCAGCCGATCGCCATCGCCCCCTGTCAACACTACGGCGCCGCCTGGAAACTGCTGTTGCCAATCTGCGATGAACGATCGCACCCCGGCCAGAACCGTATGCAGAATGCCACTGGCGATAGCATCAGGAGTATTGCGGGCCCAGCGAGGCGGCAGAGGAGAGTCAGCAGGCAGAGCGGGCAAGGCGGCAGTTCCTTGACCGAGAGCTTTAAACTGGAGCCACAGTCCGGGCAGAATAGCTCCCCCGACTAGGGTGTGTTTGCCATCAGCTCCAGTGAAAGTGAGCGCTGTACCTGCATCGATAACGAGAATTGGAGAACTGATCGTGGTGATCGCTCCCCAGAGGGCCAGGGCGCGATAGATGCCC
>DATNQR010000469.1:0-1794 GCA_036703905.1 Thermosynechococcaceae cyanobacterium | reverse complement strand
AAACTCCTCAACAAACTGGTCGTAGATTGTGGTGAGGTTTGCCTGAGCCTGCTCTAAAACTTCATCCTCACTGTTGCTGACCTGGACATTTAGCACTTCCTGAACGGCTTCCCGCACGGCAATTAAGCCCTGCACCCGTTCCAGCTTCTTGCCTGTCAAATCAAGGGGTTTGAGTACATTCCCAATTCGCCGCATCAGGTGATCGTCGTGCATCACAAAGCTTCCCGGCTGCACTGAATCTTGCAGATCCGGTGGAACTAGAATTGCGGTCAATTGCTGCACTGCTTCAGGAGCCGCTCGGTAAATGCCTTGTGGCATCTGCTCAAAGGCAGCTTGAATAGACTTCCCTAGATCACGCCCATCCCCCTGGAGTGCTAACCGACCAGGGTAGAGCGTATCGTCTGTCAGGGTTCCCAGCAGCATTTCAGGACGCTGCTGGTAGTATTCGTTGATCGGTAAGGGAGTACCGTCTTCCCCGACGATCGAGCTGGGAACTACCTTTGTCCAGTTGATGCCATTCGGCTCGACCCCATCACCTAACTTCTGAAGCAGGATCAGATCGGTCGTGACATCCGTCCCCGCTATTTGCCGGAACGTATCGTTGGGCAAACGAATCGCCCCAACTAAGTTAGCCCGCTCGGACAAATACTCTCGCACTCCCTCGCTTTGCCCAGACTGCATTGTGCCCGTGGAGGTGATGAACGCGACAAGTCCACCGGGGCGCACTTTGTCCAAGCTTTTGACAAAGAAGTAATCGTGCAGAGTGTTGATCGGCTGTCCGTTATACTCCGGGTCGCTGACCTTGACCTCTGAAAATGGCACATTGCTAATGGCCAGATCAAAATGGTCATTCGGCAAAATGGTTCGCTCTAGTCCCCGCACATGGATTGTGGCATCCGGGTAAAGCTGCTGGGCAATCCGTCCAGAGATGCTATCGAGTTCAATCCCAGTAATCTCTGAGCGATCGCGCATCGACTCTGGCATCAACCCCTCAAACATGCCTGTCGCGCCCATCGACGGGTCTAGCACAGTTCCGCCAGAGAACCCCAGCCGCTCCAGTCCGTCATAGATAGCGCTAACAACTCCTGGCGCGGTGTAGTGAGCGTTGAGGGTGGCCGCCCGCGCCGCCGCGAACTCTCCGTCCGTTAGAACTTCTCGCAACTGGGACTGAAGATCTACCCAGTCTGGTTTGGCTGTGAAGATGTCAGGCACAGTTCCCCAGCCAGAGAACTTAACCAGCACCGCTTGTTCATCGGGAGTTGCGGTGCGAGATTCGTCCTCAAGCTGATGGAGCAAGCGGACTGCCGCCAAGTTTGCCTTCGCTTTCGTCTTCGCTCCGCCTGCACCCAGGTTGTCAGCTTCAGTAATTTGATAGTTACTCACGGCTGGGTGTCCTCCGGTGGCTCAGATCGATAAAAGTACAGTCCGTCTTCTTGCTGCTGAAGCTCTGGCTCATCCTCTTCAGTGGGCAGAAACATATACCACTCCCGCACCGTTTCCCAGGCTCTTGCTTCCGCCATACCCGGATTACATCCCTGTTTCCTCAGTTCCATTTCCAGGTCGTAGGCAGCGTTGAACGTCGCTTCATACGCCTCGGTTGCCCGCTCAACCAAATTGCCAGCATGGTACAGTTCGGCGTACATCGTGGGGCGATGGTCGTACCAGTGCTGCAATACTTCTGTCACGCTTAGAGTCAGTCCTGCGGAAATCTTGGATGGAAGAGGAATATCTGACATCGGGGAGTTCTCCTAAGAGGGCTGAAAAGGTTCTGAGTCTATGCTGCGGTCACTTGCG
>DATNQR010000468.1:0-1913 GCA_036703905.1 Thermosynechococcaceae cyanobacterium | reverse complement strand
TGCCATCGGGGGCAGGTGCGATTTGAGCTTGGGCCACACTCCCACTCAGCCAACCTAGCAGGAGAGCCACCAGCACCACGAGTTGAGACAGCCTGCGATCGCAACTGCTCTGGATAGCTGCACCAACATAGCGCTCTCGGTAGCAAACAGTGAGGACGATCGAAACCCATGACATCGCAAACCCCCAATTAATCGGCAAAGTGACCTGTCTTCGCCCTGTTCAGCCAACACTCTAACCTGCGGGCCCAGCTTGTAGTCTAGGTTCTGATGAAACCCTTCAAGAATCTTCTGATCAGGCTCAAATTGTCACCCTCAATCTGTTTCAGTCTGTACAGATTGAAGCTGTGCAAATTCAGCCGGTACAAAATCGCTTAGCCTTTGGTCCTTCCGAGTCTCCAGATTGCTCGATCGTGACTCAGCCAGACAAAATCCCTTCCCCTTACAATGGGAAGAAGTGGCTCTAAGGATTTTGATTACCGATGGACATTGTGGAGTTTTTTCAACAGAGTAGCGGCAAGTGGTTTTCCCAACGGACAAGCCACCACCTCGCCTTTAAGCAGGCAGAAAGCGGCAAGTCCGATATTCAGATTGAACTGCTTGACAAGGCCGATCCCTCAGTGATCAAACTCTGTGAGCAATACGAGCTCAACCCAGAATTGGCGCTGTGCGGCGCTCGTGTCACTTGGGACGGCACAATGGAATGGGACAAAGAGAAGCACGCTGGCTCCACAGTGCTAGTGCCGATCGCCGATGCCGAAAAGCCTAACGAAGGGCAACTGCTGCGGGAAATGGGCTACGCCGAAAAAGCCCCGGTTGCCGGCCGCTACGTCATGGGTGACGACGAAGCCCTAACCCTGATTACTGACTACGAAACCATGTACTCCGAGGAGCGACTGTGGTTTGCCAGCCCCAATCTGCGCCTCCGCAGCAGCATCCTAAAGCGCTTTGGCGGCTTCAGCATGGCCACTTTCTGTTCCGAGATCCGTTTGGGCGGAGCACAACCTCAGTCTCCCCAGGGATCAGGAACAGCGACAGAGGCTTGAGGCACAGGCGGCTCGATCGGTAGCTCAGCCGCTCGATGAAGAGCGATCGTCGTCTGATCGCTTCTCTCTGGAGAGAATTGCGCCCCCAAGTTAATGTGGGCATAGTCTGAAGTCGGAGCAGAAACAAAGCGGTGGAGGGGTTGCTTGGCTGCTGGGGCGATCCAGTTAGGCTGGTAGAGTGAGGCAAGCTGCACCTTGAGCTTGAGGCTGAGTTGCGGCGGCGTAAGACCGAAGTTGGGTAGGGAGAGCAGGCTTTTTCTGGCTGCTTTGGGCGGTGCTGACGGATCGGACTGGAGGTTGGCAGCATTGATCGCCTCCCGTTCGTCAGAAGCGGGAGCACTGGCGACATCCAACACCGACAAGATTCGCGCCATGTCTGTTTTAGGCTCTGTTGGTAGCTCAGGCGTTATTAACTCAGGAGTTGTTAACTCTGGTGCCGGTAGCTCAGGTGTTATTAGCTCGGATTCAGAAGCTTCAGTCTCAGAAACTTCAGGCCCAGGGCGGCTAACCAGGGTGGGAAAAGTCAGCACATTGTTGAGGGGCACTTCTTGACTGGGGCGTACCTTCTGGAAGGTGGGCAGCGATCGCGATGGGGCAGCTTCCTGTCCAGAGCTGAGGGGAACAGGGGATAGATCGCGCGGTAGCTTGTTGCAGATTAGGCGCTCGAAGTCGTGATTGAAGTGATGGATGGGTTGCTCTCGGCGCTGCCAGAAGGCCAGAATTTGCCCAACGGAAACTGCCTTGTATCGTCCCTGGTAGAGCACTTCGATCACCGCCAGTCGCACCCAATTCTCCGGGTAAATTGCCTGCCACTGGACTACCAATTCCGCGATCGTCCGCTCTTCCAGCTCAAACCCATAGAAGTGCAGC
>DATNQR010000467.1:0-12525 GCA_036703905.1 Thermosynechococcaceae cyanobacterium | reverse complement strand
GCTCGTAGACAACTGGCAGAAGCGCAGAATTGTCAACGATCGCCTGGCTCAATAACCTGACCTACAGTGCATCCTGGTCTACAGTGCATCAGCGACGATCGCCGTGGCCTCCTGCTGAATTTGCTTCAGGTGGTTTTCACCCTTGAAGCTTTCTGCATAGACTTTGTAGACGTTCTCTGTGCCAGAGGGCCGAGCGGCGAACCAGCCGTTTTCGGTCACGACCTTGAGTCCACCGATCGCGGCATTGTTTCCGGGAGCGTTGGTGAGTTTAGCGACGATCGGTTCTCCAGCCAGCGTTGCTGCTTTCACGTCGTCGGGGGAGAGCTTGCCCAGCTTCGCTTTCTGCTCTGGGGTAGCGGGGGAATCGATGCGGCTGTAGACCGGATTGCCCAGCTTTGCTGCCAAGTCCTGATAGTGCTGTCCAGGATCTCGGCCCGTTTTAGCGGTGATCTCGGCCGCTAGCAGGTTCATGATTGGGCCGTCCTTGTCAGTTGTCCAGACTGTGCCATCCTTGCGGAGGAAGGAAGCTCCGGCACTTTCTTCGCCACCGAAGCCGAAGGAGCCGTCGAGCAGTCCAGGGACAAACCACTTGAAGCCTACGGGAACTTCGCTAACGGTGCGTCCGATGTCTTTGGCGACGCGATCGATCATGCTGCTGCTGACTAAGGTTTTGCCGATCGCGCTGTGGGCGGGCCACTGGCTGCGCTGGGTGAACAGATACCAGATAGCCACCGACAAAAAGTGGTTGGGATTCATTAGCCCGACGCTGGGAGTGACAATGCCGTGGCGATCAGAATCGGTATCGTTCCCAGCAGCGATGTCGTAGTCGTCCTTCAGCTTGACCAGGTTGGCCATGGCGTAGGGCGAGGAGCAGTCCATGCGAATTTTACCGTCGTGATCCACAGTCATGAACCGGAACGTTGGGTCTACGGTTTTGTTGACCACAGTGACGTTGAGTCCGTAGCGATCGGCGATTGGTTCCCAGTAGGCCACATTGGAGCCGCCCAGAGGATCGATGCCAATGCGAATCCCGGACGATCGGATTGCCTCAAGGTCAATAATGCTGCCCAAGTCAGCGACGTAGGGCGTGACAAAATCGTAAGCATGGATATTGGCGGATTTCAGCGCGGTTTCGTAGGGGATGCGCTTTACATCGCGGTTTTGGTTCCTCAGGAGCGCATTCGCCCGCTCCTGCACCCATTTTGTGATTTCAGTCCCTGCTGGGCCGCCATTGGGCGGATTGTATTTGAAACCACCATCGCCAGGAGGATTGTGGGACGGCGTGATCACAATGCCATCGGCTAGACCCTCATTTCTGTCTCTGTTGTAGATCAGGATGGCGTGGGAGATCACCGGGGTTGGCGTGTAACGAGCGTAGCCGTTGTCCTCAGCGATGTAGACCTCAACGCCGTTGGCGGCCAGCACTTCGATCGCCGTCTTCTGGGCCGGTTCCGAAAGCGCGTGAGTATCCATACCTAGGTAGAGCGGGCCGCTAATTCCATGGCTCTGGCGATACTCGGCGACGGCTTGGGAAACCGCCAGAATGTGGTCTTCATTAAAGGTGGCGTTGGCTGCTGTGCCGCGATGCCCAGAGGTTCCGAAGCTTACCTGCTGCACCGGATTCTCAGGGTCGGGATGCAGGCTGTAGTACTGATCCAGCAGCTTTTCTACATCAATCAAAATCTCTGCGGGGGCAATCTGACCAGGAATCGGGCTACTCGCTTTAACTGACTGCATGGCGTTCTCCTTCGTCTGCGCTGTCCTTCTAAGAGTATCCTGTTGGTTTCCCGTCTTCTGCAAGGAGTGGCTAGGATAGGACGATCGCGCCTAGATCTAAGCCTGCTCACCAGTTGGTGCTAATACTCGTTCGAGTTGATGTCGCTCACTTTAGCGGCTACCTATCTGAGTCCACTCGCCAGCATGATTTTGGTACAAACGTATTGTTGCTCGATCGTGCTTTCTCCCGTTCCCTTCTCCACAGAAGCGTGAAGAAACTTTACGATATTTGATGATACATTGGTACTAAGTGTATAACCACGGTTGTTCGATCGCAGGCTTTTAATAGCTACGCTACATATAGATTAGTTTTCTTCTAAAGCTACTAGATTTAGCGTCCGCGATCAATTACTCTGGAACTCAATCCTGAGTGGTTTGAGGTAACTATGTCCTTTGTTGGTCTACACATCCACAGCGACTACAGCTTGCTCGACGGAGCCAGCCAGCTACCCCAACTCGTCGATCGGGCTGTGGAATTGGGGATGTCTGCGATCGCCCTGACGGATCATGGGGTGATGTATGGGGCGATCGAGCTAATGAAGGTGTGCCAGAGCCGGGGCATCAAGCCGATCATCGGCAACGAAATGTACGTGATCAATGGCGACATCACTAAGCAAGAACGCCGCCCCCGCTTCCACCAAGTTGTGCTGGCCAAGAACACTCAAGGCTACAAGAATCTGGTCAAGCTGACCACTATCTCGCACCTCAACGGCACTCAGGGCAAGGGCATTTTTTCCCGTCCCTGCGTCAACAAAGACTTGCTGGAGCAATACCACGAAGGCTTAATCATCACCTCAGCTTGCTTGGGCGGCGAAATTCCCCAGGCGATTTTGCAGGGCAGACCGGACGCAGCGCGGCAACGGGCCCAGTGGTACAAAGACCTGATGGGGGAAGATTACTACCTGGAGATTCAGGATCACGGTCTACCAGAGGAGCGGATCGTCAATCCCGAAATCGTCAAAATTGCCCGTGAGCTTGACATTGAACTGATTGCCACTAATGATTCCCACTACATTTCCTGCTACGACGTAGAGGCCCACGATGCGCTGCTATGCATCCAGACCGGCAAGCTGATCAGCGAAGAAAAGCGGTTGCGCTATAGCGGCACGGAATACCTGAAATCCGCCGAGGAAATGTCCCGTCTGTTTCGGGATCACTTGCCCCAGGATGTTGTGGATGAAGCGATCGCCAACACCCTCAAGGTCGCTGCCAAAATTGAGGAGTACCAGATTCTCGGTGAGCCGCGCCTACCGGACTACCCTGTGCCCAAAGGCTACACCGCCGACGAGTACTTTGAACTGGTGGCCTGGAAAGGTTTGCTAGAGCGGCGCAAATGCAAGATTCGTGCCGAAGTGGACGAGGTGTATCGCGATCGGCTGCAATACGAACTGAAGATGATGCAGCAAATGGGCTTTGCCACCTATTTCCTCGTCGTTTGGGACTACATCAAGTACGCCAGAGATCACGGGATTCCGGTGGGGCCAGGACGCGGCTCGGCGGCCGGATCGCTAGTGGCTTACGCCATGAACATCACCAACATTGACCCGGTGCACCACGGCTTGCTGTTTGAGCGCTTCCTGAATCCCGAACGCAAGTCGATGCCGGATATTGATACGGACTTCTGCATTGATCGCCGCGACGAGGTGATCAAATATGTCACTGACAAATACGGATCGGAAAAAGTAGCGCAGATCATTACCTACAACCGCATGACCTCGAAAGCGGTGCTGAAGGATACGGCCCGCGTGCTGAACATTCCCTACGGTGATGCCGATCGAATGGCGAAGCTGATTCCGGTAGTGCGTGGCAAGCCAACTAAGCTGAAGGTGATGATCTCTGAGCAAAGCCCCGCGCCGGAGTTTCGGGAAAAGTATGAGAAAGATGAACAAGTGCGCCATTGGCTCGACATGGCGATGCGAATTGAGGGAACTAACAAGAGCGTTGGCATTCACGCGGCAGGAATTGTAATTTCGGCCCAACCGCTTGATGAGATCGTGCCGTTGCAGAAAAATGCGGACGGGGCGGTGTTCACGCAGTACTTCATGGAAGATATTGAGTCCCTCGGTCTTCTGAAGATGGACTTTTTGGGCCTCAAGAACTTGACGATGCTCCAGAAGACCGTTGAATTGGTGCAGCAAACTCAGCAAAAAACGATCGATCTCGATAACTTGGCACTGGATGATCCCGGCGCTTATAAAATTTTGGCAAAGGGTGATCTGGAAGGCATTTTTCAGTTGGAATCATCGGGAATGCGTCAGGTCGTGCGGGATCTACGACCCTCAAATCTAGAGGATATTTCTTCCATTCTGGCGCTCTATCGTCCTGGGCCTTTGGATGCAGGACTGATTCCGATGTTTATCAACCGGAAGCACGGCAGAGAGCGCATTGAATATGAACACCCCTCACTGGAACCGATCCTGAAAGAAACTTATGGGGTGCTGTGTTTTCAAGAACAAATCATGCGAATGGCTCAAGATTTGGCAGGCTATTCCCTCGGTCAAGCCGATCTGCTGAGGCGGGCAATGGGGAAAAAGAAGCCCGACGAAATGAGAAAGCAGCAGGCAATATTTGTTGATGGAGCAAAACGAAATGGTATCAAAGCGCAAGTAGGTGAAGCGCTGTTTGCTCAAATGCTTAAGTTTGCCGAATATTGCTTCAATAAATCCCATTCGACCGCCTATGGATACGTCACTTACCAAACTGCTTATTTGAAGGCCAACTATCCGGTTGAATACATGGCGGCGGTGCTGACCGCTAACAGTGGCGATCAGGATAAAGTACAGCGTTACATTGGTTCTTGTATAGCAATGGGACTTCAGGTAGAGCCACCCGATGTGAATCGATCGGGCGTAGATTTCACCCCACTAGATGACAAAATTCTGTTTGGTCTCTCAGCCGTGCGAAATGTAGGGCTGGGGCCGGTTGAGTGCATCCTAAAGGCGCGGACAGCAGGGGGCGAGTTCAAATCCTTGGCGGATCTGTGCGATCGAGTGGATGCCCGCGCCGTCAACCGTCGAGCTTTGGAATCGCTGATCTACTGTGGCGCTTTTGACAAGCTAGAGCCTAACCGCCAGCAGTTGATCAAAGACCTGGAATTGGTGCTGGACTGGGCCCAATCTCGCGCTAGGGATCGGATCAGTGGGCAGGGCAATTTGTTCGATCTGTTCGGCGGTGCAGTCAAGCAAGTCGCGAGTTTTGAAACGGCTCCTAAAGCTCCCTCAATTCCTGACTTTCCCCAGCAGGAAAAGCTGAAGCTGGAGAAAGAAATTTTAGGATTTTATATCTCTGATCATCCGCTCAAAACGGTTCAAGAAGCAGCTCGAATTCTGGCCCCGATCAATCTAAGCAACCTGAATGATTATGCAGAAGGAGCAATGGTGAGTGCGGTGGTCATGCTGACCAGCATTAAACCCGTGACGACCAAGAAAGGCGATCGCATGGCGATTATCCAGCTTGAAGATCTGACCGGATCAACCGAGGCTGTAGTGTTTCCCAAAGCCTACGATCGCGTCAAGGACTACATTCAACCCGACGCAAGATTGATGGTGTGGGGCAAAGTTGATCGCCGCGATGAGCAGGTGCAATTTATTGTGGAAGATGCCGAGCCGATCGACACGGTGCAGATGGTAATGGTGGAACTTAACCCTCAGCTTGCCAGCGACATTTCCCAACAGCATCGCCTTCGCACCGTGCTGCTGCAAAATCGCGGCGAGGACGACCGAGCAAAGGTTCCTGTAGTGGCGATCGTTTCCCATCTAGAGCAGCGCCACTTTGTCCGGTTCGGGCCCCAATTTCGGGTTCAAGATCACCATTCTGCGGTCAACGCCCTGGTCAAAGCTGGATTTCAAGCCCGATCGTCGCCCCTCGTGACGGCCTGATCATCGAAAATCGTCTTACTATGGGAGTTTTGCGGAACCCGACGAACGGCCAGATCTATGCTGCCAAGAGAAGACCTGCTGAAGGGAGTGGAAAACCGGGAAACGATCGCCCGCGTCATCGATCGCGCAGATCAGGCGCTCAAAACCTGGGATGTGGTGCAGACGGATTTTCTGTCGCCGCCAGAGCTGGCAGAGGTGCAGCAATCCTTGGGACGGCTGACGGAGGTGCAGCTTGTGTCCTGGGGCGGCTACCCGCAGGCGGAGCGAAATCGCCTGGCGATCGCCCGTGCTGACCTGCCGCTCGAAACTGCTCAGGTTGAGCTTGCAGCCCTGGAAATTGCTGGGAACTTTCTGTTTGATCCCGCCAGCCACCGCGACTTTATGGGGGCACTGCTGGGGACGGGGATCGTTCGGGAAAAGGTAGGCGACATCATTGTGCTGGGAGAGCGAGGCGGTCAGGCGATCGTTGCCCCCGACTTAGTGGAGTTCCTAAGTATGAGCTTGACTCAGGTGCGATCGGTTCCCGTGAAAACTCAGCCGATTGAATTGAGCGAACTCAAAATCCGTGAGCCGAAAAAGAAAGAGCTAACCACTGTGGAAGCATCACTGCGGTTAGATGCTGTCGCTTCCGCAGGCTTCGGAATGTCTCGCAGCAAAATGGCAGACATCATCGAATCAGGAGATGTGCGGGTGAACTGGAAGGAAACCAGCAGTGCCAGCTATCAGGTGAAGTCGGGGGACTTGATCGCCATTCGGGGTAAGGGCCGCGTTGAGGTGGGCGAAGTAGCTGTGACGAAAAAAGACCGCTACCGAGTGCAGCTAACGCGCTTTGTCTAAAGCCTGACCTTAAAGAAAGCTAGATTCCCTGCAACTGCGCCTGTGGACGATTGTGGACGACGATCGCCCGACTTTCTGAAATTTAGCAATCAGTCAGCGGAACCCGATCCAGCAGGTTCATCGGTTTGTACGCCCGCAGCAAATCAATCTCAGCACATCAATTTCAATCAGACTGTTGCGATCGCCTCTGGAAGATTAGCAACCTAAACTCGACAGGCAATTGCCTAAGCGTTGCCGACAATTCAGCAACGCCAAACTACGCTAGTCGGAAAAGACTTAAGCCCCTTGCTTGAATCCTGCCTGCCGTAGCTTGTCCAGCGCTGCGGTAATTTCAGGCACAACGCCAGTGAAGCGAATCCGCACACAGCCTTCAGTTTCGGCAGGTTTATCGATCGCTTTGGCGTAGATGTCTTCGATCACTTGAATGTCGTGGGACAACAGCAAAGTTAGCTTCAAGTTGCTCAGAGGCATAGGGGGAGAATTGGAGCGGATCTCAGCACTGTTGTTTGACAGGCGCACCAGCTCCCCATGAAAGACCGTGCCAATGACGTGCTTGCCCTCCAAAACAATGTAGTTAAGAGCGACCGGCGGGTCAAGGGTGACGAAATCTTCAACTTCCTCTGGCAAAGTTACACTGTAGCGATCGCCAATGCCCTGCACATCGTAGAGTATGAGTGGCTTTTTGATGCCCTTCGGCTGCACCTTCATCTGCCCGATCGTCGTGACGATGGGCCCCGCTTCCTGACAGGTGTATTCAGACACTAGAACCTGGCCGCCTACGGTATAAGTCTCAATGCGAGCCGCCAGATTCGCGTGGCTGCCGATGACAGTGTACTTCGCCCGCTTCTGAGAGCCAATGTTGCCCACCACCACTTCTCCGGTGTTGATGCCGATGCCCATCTCCAGAGTCGGCAGGCCCAGCTCTAGGTTTTGCTGATTCACGCCAATCATGGCGTTCTGCATCGCCACAGCACAAGCGATCGCCCGTTTAGCATCGTCCTCGCGCTGAATGGGCGCACCAAACAAGACAAAAATTCCGTCGCCAATGAACTCGTTGATTGTGCCGTTGTATTGAGCGATCGTGTCTGACATGGCTCCCAGGTACAGGTTGAGAATCCGCACCACTTCTTCGGGCGGCAGGCGCTCGGAGATTGCAGAAAATCCCCGCAGGTCAGACACCAGAATCGTTACCTTACGCCGCTCACCGCCAATTTCCAAGCCCGATGGAGTTTCCAGCAAGTTTGCCACCACTTCATCGGTGAGATAGCGCCCAAAGGTGCGGCGCAAATCCGACGCAGACCAGGCCACATAGCCTGTGATTGCCAGGGATGAACCCACCAGCGTCATGATGGCCGGAACCACCGGAATCCACCAGCCTTGCAGAAAAGCACCAAAGGCGATCGACACCAGGCAACTCACCAGCAACACAATGCTGAGGGTATGCCACAGACGCAGACCCAAACCGCCAATTCCGTAGCGCTGTCTCCAGGTGAGGGCAGCCCCCAGCGTGGCCCAGGCTAAGATCCAGGCAAACTCGATCGGGTCGCTCCAGGTTCGCAGCAGAGGTCGGTTCTCCAAGGTAGCGCTTAAAATCTGGCTAACTTGATTGGCATGAATCACCACTCCGGGCATCCGCGCTGGAGCCGTTAGGCTACTGCTGTAGGGTATGTAGAATAAATCTTTCAAACTTTCGGCCGTGGAGCCGAGCATGACAATGCGATCGCGCAGCAAGTCTGGCGGAATCCGGTTCTCCAACACCTGTGTCAGCGTCACTGTCTGAAATTGCTGTGCCCGGCCTCGATAGTTCAATAGCATCTGGTAGCCCTGCGCCTCAGCCCGCACATAGGCTCCATCGTCAGCTTCAAAGGGCGGAAACACGGTCTTTCCCAGCTTTACTTGATTGTCTGAAGTGAGTTCAGGTTTGATGCCCTGGTCTCGCAAGTACTGGGCGGCCAGCAGAAATCCAAAATTGAAGACTGTCTTTCCCTGTCCATCCGAGAGGTACAGCAAGCTGCGCCGGATCTTACCATCGCCATCCAACGGCAGATCGTTGGAACCCACCTGCCCCCGTTGCTTCAGAGCCGGGGGCGGCGCGACAGCGGAACTGTCGGCGGTGTTGCTCACCTTCTCCACGCCGATCAGATTTGGCGTAGTCTCAAACAGCTTCATCAGGGTTTCGTGACCTGGAGCTACAGGCAGATCTCGGTAGAGGTCTAGCCCGATCGCCTTTGGCTTCTGTTGCTTAATCGCTTCTAAGGCTTGCGCGAGTTGAGCATCTGAGAGGGGCCAGCGACCTGCTTTCTGCACATCTGCCTCAGTGACCCCCACAATGACAATGCGGGGATCAATCGGCTCGGCAGGCCGCAGCAGAAAAAACTGATCTAATACCGGAAACTCTAGCGGTTGAAGTAACCCCAACGATCGCAACCCCAGAACGATCGCCGTGACGCTGGGAACCGCTACCAGAATTCCCCGCCACTGCCAAATCTTGCGCTTCAGCCCTTTCCACATATTGCTTCTCGTTCAAACTTGCTGCCCACTCTGAATCCTGGACTCTTTAAAGGCTAGGTAATCAAGAGGCTGGGTAACAGTCGGAATTGCCCTCAACTGACACAGACTCCGCAGATTGTCCAACCCATGAAACTCTCCAGAGTAGATGCACCGTTGCTGAATCGATCGTCTTGCAGTCAGCAGCAGTCAAACTAGCGGCAGGAAGCGATCGGCTCGTCTGCCATCGATTCTAACCCCACTGACTTCAGCACACTCCGCCAATCCGACAGCACCGTCGCACTATTTGGATTCCGACGACGCAAATCTGCCAGAGTCGTCAAGGTTTCATGCCAAATACCTGCTTCTGCATACACAGCCGCTCGCTTACTGGGTTCTGCCGCCTTCAGCGCCTTTGTTAGATTGGGACTAACAGCAGCACGCTCGATCCAACCTTCAGCGCTGGGGTTGCTGCTAGCGCTTCCTGAGGTGTCACAGGAGAGGGTGATGTACCAGTGATAGCGGCTACCAGGCTTCAGCGCTGGCGCATCCTCTGGCAGATCGTACTGAACAATTCCTGCCTGATCGGGCAGGGGAAAGGTGGCCTGGTAAACCACCTCTTGATCGTCATCGCTCAACAGCAAAAACTCTGCCAGGTTGGGTGTGACTGGGGCTGTCCGCGAAATGGGAGGGATATAAGCAAAGAAACTAGGGCGATCGCTCGTGGTCAGACCCAAATTAGTTTTGGGCACAAGCGGCATCAGGGTCTTGGTTCCAGGTAAGCAACGACCCCGTGTACCGCCGCCCGAAGTGGTGCTGGGAGCGCCACGATCGGGAACGTTGAAGTCCAGGCTTAACTTGACTGAAGGCACAGGCAGGGCGGAAGTGGGTGCAACCGCCAGCAGGAGAATTTGCAAGCCAGAGAGAGAAACGGCTAGATAGCGTGAAGTACTCATCAAAGTTATGAAGATTTTCCGACAAGGAAGTCAAAGGGTGGACAGTTCCGAAACGTAGCGACCACTGAACTCCAGGGAACAACTTAGGTAAGCAAGCTCAGGTAGATAAGCAAGCAAGGACTGCGATCGAAATTCGCTCTGCCTGCGCTGAATTGCTTGACTCTTTTGAGGCTGAGATCAACTCACGCAGCCTGAACCGATCTGATAAAGGTTGATTCAACTTCGGTCATTTTAGTTCCAGGAGAGGAACTACTTCTCGCTGGACTGATTAGCGCGACTGAGGCTGTCGATCGACACAATCACCACCGTAATGTTATCCCGTCCGCCGTGGTCTTTAGCCGCCTCAATCAGGGCCGCCGCAGCTTTGTCGCAGGGGCGAATGGATTTGAGTTGGGTCGCAATCACCTGATCGGAAAGCTCCTCAGTCAGCCCGTCGCTACACAGCAGGAGACGATCGCCCCCTTGCACAGGCACAGGCTGGATCTCAACCTCCTGCAAATCCTCCCGGCCAAGGCACTGGGCCAGAACGTGCCGCCAAGGGTGCAGCCGCGCTTGATCCGGGGTGATCTCGCCGCCTCGCATTGCTTTTGCTACCCAGGTATGATCCTCAGTAATCTGCTCTAACTTGGGGCCACGCAGGCGGTAGAGGCGAGAATCGCCGATGTGGGCGCACAGGGATTGCTCCTCCCGAAACAGCACCACCACCACAGTTGTGCCCATGTCCGATCGCTCTGGATGGGCAGATTGATCCTGCAAGATTGCTTGGTTCGCCTTCAGTACAGCAGTTCTGAGCAACTCCTCTGAGGAAATCTGCAAGCTCCAACAGTCTCGGAGATGCTCCTGAATAGTTTGACTGGCGATCTGACTGGCTTCCTGACCACCGGCGTGGCCGCCCATGCCGTCCGCCACAATAAAAAATCTCCCTTCTGGGTCAATATGATAGGCATCCTGGTTCACCGATCGCAGGACACCGACATCTGTTAGACCTGTAAAGATGCGTTTCATAGCAGAGGCCACGTCCTGATGAAAGATTGACAGCTACGGCATCCGCTCCGATCTCTCCAGCCGTATCAACAGCCGCACCAGGGAAATCGCCGCCAGTCCAGCCGCTAAGGCAGGGATCAGCGCCCACCATCCCTGACCCGTGGCCAGCAGAATGGTAGCTGAAAGAGTGAATGCACAGACTAGCAGCGTGTAATTTGTTCCCATATTAACGCCACTCAGCCGCCGCAGAATGCGATCGGTTTCTAGCGATCGCACCCGAACCCTAAGATCGCCCCGCTCAAGCTTATCCAGGGCATCTTCAATCCGCCGAGGTAGGGCAAGAGCCGTACTGCTGACTTGGGCCGCCTGTCGGCCTATCTCACCCAAAATACTGTTTGCGTCCGAAGAGGAATTACCGTTAGACATAAGCTGTAGTGCAAAAGGTTTTGCAACCTCCATAAAGTTGAAATCAGGATCTAGCCCCTTACCCACGCCTTCCAGGGTTGAGAAGGCCCGCATGACGAAGGTGAAGGTGGCGGGGAAGCGGAATGGCTGACCGTAGGCAATCTCATACAGATCGTCGCTGATGGCGCTGACAGATTGGTTCTCAAACGGTTTGTCCATGAAGTTATCTAGCATGAACTGCACCGATCGTCGCACTGGTCCCATGTCGTCTGACGGAGCCAAAGCCCCCAGTTCGATGAGGGAAGCCACCACACGATCGCCATCCTTCTGAGCAACGCCAAAGAAAGTTTCCAGCAGTTTTTCCCGTGTGACTAGCTTCACCTGACCCATCATGCCGAAATCATAGAAGATCAGAGCTCCGTCTGGACTGACGGCTAGATTGCCTGGGTGGGGATCAGCATGGAAAAAGCCATCGTTGAGCAACTGCATCAGGTAGGCCCGTGCGCCCAGTTCCGCCAGACGTTTGCGATCAAGTCCAGCAGCTTCGATCGCCTCATAGTGGCTGATCTTAATTCCCGGTAGATACTCCAGCGTCAGCACTTTGGGAGAAGCATAGCGCCAGTAGACCTTCGGTACTTGTACCCATTCTTGAGTGCGAAAGTTGCGCCGGAACGCATCGGCGTTGCGGCCTTCGTGAATGTAATCAATCTCTTCGTAGAGAATCCGGCAGCACTCGTCGTAGATGCCCAGCCAGTCTCGCCCCTTGCCCCACCTGGGGTGGTTCTGGAAGTAGCGAGTGATGCCCTTGAGGATGGTCAAGTCGATTTGAAACAGCTTCAGCAGCCCAGGCCGCTGAACTTTGACCACCACTTCTTCGCCTGTATGTAGCTGGGCCCGATGCACTTGCCCCAGACTGGCTGCGGCTAGGGGAATCGGGTCAAAACTAAGGAATAGAACATCGAGGGGCTTGCCCAAATCTTGCTCGATCGCTTCCTTTGCTTGCTCATAGCTGAAGGCAGGAACCTTGTCTTGCAGCTTGGTCAGCTCCTCCACGTATTCGCTGGGGAATAGATCAGCCCGTGTCGAGAACAACTGCCCCACTTTGATGAAGGTGGGGCCGAGATCCAGCAGAGTTTCCCGAATCCAGACGGCCATTTCTTTGCGGCGGGTCGCCCGCTTCGCTTCAGTGACACCGCCTGCAT
>DATNQR010000466.1:0-4629 GCA_036703905.1 Thermosynechococcaceae cyanobacterium | reverse complement strand
GTAGAGCACGATCGCCTGTCCCGTGAGGCTCGGCAGGCGATCGCCCAACTCAGCAGCGACAGCCAGTTCCTCGACCAAGTGCGGGAAATCATTCGGTTCTTCAAATCCGCTTGACTCGATCGCTAGGTTCTGTTGACATCTCACTCTTGCACTCTCACTCCTGCAATTTTGCAATTACAGTGCGGTGACGGGGGGTGTTGCAAGTGATGGTGGGACGATCGAACCCTGCGGCCATAAACGCCTGCTCCAGATCTAGAGCAAAGTATTCATCTAGGTATGGCTCGGTACTTTTCAGCAGCGTCAGAATGTAGGGCGGCATTTTGGCATAGATCTGCGATCGCGGGTTCATGTCCATCAGAGCTAGGTGGCCACCCGGACGCAAAAGCCGTCGTGCTTCTTGCAGAACGGCCACTGCCGCAGATTGAGGCAGTTCGTGGAAGATCAGGAAAGCTGAGACCAGATCAAAGCTGCGATCGGGCAGTCCGGTCGATTCTGCCGCCGCGTGGAGCCAAGTGGGGGAAGTATGGGTTGTGAGTTGCTTGGAAGCTTTGTGGTTTGCGACCGCCAGAAAATAGGGAGATAGATCGACTCCAGTAATTTTGGCTTTTGGGTATGCGGTTTGCAGGGCGAAGGTACTCATCCCCACACTGCAACCGAGGTCGAGAATATCCTGTGGCTCCGTTGGGAGGGCAGATTTGAGAATGTCATGGTAGCTCTGCCGCAGCAAGGCATCGCCCTTTGCGCCCGCGTCGGGAAAGATCCGCGCGTGAACCGCGTGGGCAGCCACTTCCACCTCCAGGGCCGGCTCCCAGCCGAGGTTTCCCTCAGCGTAGGCATGGAACGATCGCACGTAATACTCTGGATACTGCAACGCAGGGTTCTGCACGGTGGCTAGGTCAGCGCTCCAGTCCCGTTCCTTCAGCTTGGCCACTTCTTGAAGCCAAAACACGCCGATCGACTCTGCCCGTTTAATCATCATTTGGCGGGCGCGGTGCTTGGCCAGTCTGGCCAGAGGCTCGATCGCCAGAATGCCGTTCACCAAACGAGAAGCAAGATTTGGCGGCACGGTTGCTGGAGTCATGGGGTTAGCCTGGAACGAGAGGTCAGTTCTATTATTCCAGGTCAGCGATCGAACCGCCTACAATGACGATCACAAGCTCTCTCCTCAATTTGTCTTTCTATGGAACGCGGTCTTCTCTGGCTCCCTCTCCTAGTTCTGTTCTTCTGGCTGACTTGGGCCGGCTGGAATGAGTACCAGAAGCTAGAGGCCTATAAAATCTGGGCGGCGGAGTTCGATCGCGCCAAGTACGACATCTACGCTGTCCTGGGGCAAAAGGGCGACGACCTGACCTGGGGAACCCCAACCCGCAAAGGGGCAGTGAATCTGAAGACGTTTTCCCTTAAGACTGTGGATTCTGTGCGCTTGCTGGTGAACCAACAGCCTGTGGATCTGGAAAATCCGCCTGCTAAAGGTCGATCGATCCTGGAGTTCGTCACTGAAGCAGCGCCTATCCAAGTCCCCTTCACTGAGCCGGCACTGGCAGCTAAATGGGGACAGTTTTTGCAGCGAGAGCTTCAGCGCCTGCAAGCAGAGTGAGTTTGGATCAAAGGCCGCTTCTAACTACCCGGCCTAGCTACCCTGCCCAAAAGCCGTGAGCAAAGCGATCGCCAAAGCTGAGCAGCAGCAGCGCGAAGAACCCCAAACTAGCGTAGCCCCAGCGTGGATGTTTGGAGAGAACTAGCCCCAGCCCGATCGCCCCTGACACCACGCCATAGCTGATCCGTCCGAGGGAAATGGTGCTGCCGGAAAGCAGGATCAGTCCCAGCGCGCAAAATCCGTAGGTTAGGACGATCGTGCTCAGCTCAGTCCGCGATCGCCACAGCAGCCAACCTACACCAAACACCGCCGCGAAATTGAGCAACGGGTCGCCGATCACTGCCCAAACCAGCACCACCAGCAGACAGCAGCCGTAATCAACGATCACAGAACTCCAGCGATCGCGGGTTCTCCAGAGGAGAGCGGCGGCAATCGCGATTCCTATCAGAGCGATCGGGTGCCAGGGAGTTTTGAGAACGCCACCCTCTACAGTGCCCAGAAAGATCTGGGTTAGCATCTTCAGCCAACCTGGCCACGCAAACCCAGAGGACGGTCGCCAAGCATATTGCGCGTGGAGAAAGGCCAAGGGATTGCCGAACCGCAGCCAGCAAAAGAGGCTGTAGCTCAGAATTCCGATCGCGCTGCCCAATGCAGCCAGATAGGCAACGGGCGATCGACGATCTTTCCAGGCAGCCAGGAGAAACGCGGGAATTAGCACCACACCCGTCGGCCGGGTGGCGGTGGCTAAAGCACCCCAAACCGCCATCGATCGATAGCTTTGCTGCTCGTAGGCCTGCAGAGCGGCGGTGGTCAGCAGCAGAAACAGCCCTTCAGTGTAGGCAACTGTGCCAAATAGAGAGTAGGGACACAAAATCAGCACCGCCGTCACCCACTGCGCCACTTTGAAAGAGTAGCGATCGCGCATCCAACCGTGCAGCACAACGATCGCCCCTAGAAACGCCAGATTGTTGATCAAAGGGCCACCAAGCTCGAACGGAATGCCAAGCTGCATCAATCCCCAAGACAGCAAAGGGAACAAGGGAAAAAAGGCGACTGAAACCCCCGCAGTGAAATCACGGCTGTAGCGGTAGCCTTGAGTCACAATTTCACGGTAAAACGCCCCATCCCACTGCGTAAATAAGTCCCAAACGCTTGTTCCAGGAGCCGCCTTGGAACTTACCACCCAAAAAATCCCAGCAATCAGCAGCCGACTGAACAACCAGAGCGCTAAAGTATTGCCCAGTTCGGGGTGACGATCGCTAGGAGCTGGTCGAATTGATGAATCATCCACAGTTGGCTAAAGATCGGGGTCAAGGCAATCCTACTGCCTTACTTGCCGTAGCGCAGCCGGGAGAGTTTTTGCTGGGCGATCGGGTCAAGCCCGTGGGCCAGACGACCTGATGGTTTCTTGGCCGATTTTTGTTGGCGCTGCACACGCTGGGCGATCGCCTCTACTTCTGCTGATAGCCGCTCTGCTGACATCCACTCGGCTCCATAGCCCTTCACCGTTAGCTGCTGGGCCCGATCGGACGTAGCCACAATCAACCTTTGCTTAAACTTGCGGAGGTCAAAGCGAAAATCGGCACAAGCTTTCTCAATATAAGTGTCAGCCGTCTGGCCAAAGTCTGTGTAGTGAATGCAGACATTGGGCGTGATCACTTCTCGGCTGCTGGGAATGTCCCGATACTGAGCATCAAACACCACTTGAGTATCAAAATCTTGAAACGCGCTATACCCTGTCAAGGTTTCCACTAGGCAGCGTCGGGCATCTTCCAGGCTCCGGCGATCGCGCACCCGTTGCAGATCAGCCCAAGCCCCAACGACGTTGTAGCCGTCTACGAGCAAAATTGCCTGCGGAGAAGAGCGCGGCATAGACGTAGGTAAAAAATACTAAAGTTGACTCATAGTAGCTCTAAGATAGCTTAATTCATCAACGCTTTGTTACAGTTTGTTAAAAATTGCTGAACTATTGCTGCGCGATAGCCGATCGCTCCCTCTGTAGGAAACGCCTGTCTCTGTCTTCAAAACACAAGGACGGGGAACGAGGGGCAAGATTGAGCAGACTTTTTCAACAGCAGACTTCTTCAACCTTGAGAACTCTGCCCTCACTCGACTTTGAGCGTGTCCCGAAACAATTGCCTGACGTGGCTCCAAGCGTCCGCCGCCGCTTCAGAGCTGTAGTCCGCTCGCTGGTCGCAAAAGAAGCCATGCCCCGCTTCATAGCGGAAGAATCGATGGGAAGTTTGCTGCTGCTGCAACTCGGCTTCGATCTGGTCAATTTCCTCCACGGGAATCAGCACGTCTTGAGTTCCGAAGAAGGCGTAGAGCGTCCCAGCAATTTCTGAAGTGCGGCTTAAAGTGGATGGGCCGCCGCCGGGAGTGGAGGTGGCAATGCCGCCGCCATAGAAAGAAGCTGTAGCGGTGAGGTCGGGCAGGGTGGCTGCGAGGTAGGCAACGTGGCCACCAAAGCAGAACCCGATCGCGCCAATTCTCTCCCCCACGCTCGGCAGAGTCCGCAGATATTCGATCGTTGCCCGAATATCGCTCAAAAGTTCGGCTGCGGTCGTTAGATCCTTGTATTTCCGCCCCAGAACTGTGTCTTCCTGGGTGTAGCCGACTTCAAATCCTGGGGCGGTGCGCTGGAACAGGGCAGGAGCGATCGCCACGTAGCCTTCTTTGGCCAAGCGATCGGTCACATCCCGAATGTGGGAATTTACCCCAAAGATTTCTTGAATCACCACCACGCCTGGATAGGAGCCAGGAGCCATCGGTTCTGCCAGGTAAGCCGCAATTTGCAGATCACCATTGGGTACAGCAGTCTGGCGCGATCGAATGGCACATTGAATGTCCTGAGTCATGGCGCTTCACTCCTACCTGCAACCTCCTGGCTGGAACCTCACCTAGAGTCAGGGATTTCACCCCTGTTGTCAACAGCAGAGTTGATGACCAATTCAGAGAAAAATCTTGTATTTTCAACTCAAAACCCTGATGGAAGAAGCATAATGCTTGATTAAAGGGCGAAAACAGCATGG
>DATNQR010000465.1:0-1734 GCA_036703905.1 Thermosynechococcaceae cyanobacterium | reverse complement strand
CCACAATCTGATAGCTAATGGAGAGGCCTAGACCTGTACCTTTGCCGATCGGTTTGGTAGTGAAGAAGGGATCAAACAGCTTGGATTGATGCTCCGCCGGAATGCCTACGGCATTGTCTCGAAAGCGCAAGCGAACGAAGGCAGAATCTGGTTCGATCGACTGATCTCCATCTAAGGTTCTCCTATGGAAAGCTTCAGTTTTGCGGGTGATAGTGGCAGGATTGGCAGTAAATTCATCGGGCGATCGTTCCTGGTTGAGCTTATCAAGCGCGTCGATCGAGTTGCTAATGATGTTCATGAATACCTGGTTTAGCTGTCCGGCATAGCACTCGATCGGAGGTAATTCGCCGTACTGTTTCACCACTTCAATAATTGGATGTCCAGGCGATTGCTTCAGGCGATTTTGCAGAATTAGCAAAGTACTATCAATACCATCGTGGACATTCACTCGTTTCATTTCCGCCTCATCTAGCCGCGAGAAGTTCCGTAGAGATAGAACAATCTCGCGAATTCGTTCGGCTCCTAAGTTCATGGAACTCAACATTTTTTGCAGATCTTCTACTAGAAAATCCAGATCAATGTCTGCTTTAAACGCTGCAATTTCCGGGTCGGGATTAGTGTATTTTTCGTCATACAGCTTAATTAAATCCAGCAGATCGCGGGTGTAGTCAGTGGCGTGGGGCAGGTTGCCGTAAATGAAGTTAATGGGATTATTGATTTCATGAGCTACGCCCGCCACCATTTGCCCCAAGCTTGACATTTTCTCGGTTTGAATCAGTTGTGCCTGGGTTTGCTGGAGAACCTGGTAAGCCTGGGCCGATCGCCCCATCTCCTGCCGCAGTCTCCGTTCGTTCACCGTTACTTGCCCCAGCAGCGCATAGAACGAAATGGTCAGCCGCCCCAACTCGTCCTCGCGGCTCATCAGTTCCTCGCTCTTGGCGTTGGTTTCAGCTAGACGATTGCACTCGTCCATGATCGGCTGCAAGCGACGGTTCAGATTGCGGACAAACAGCCCGACCACAGTGGCTAGGACGATCGACGCACCCAGCACTGCCCCCAACGTGCCGATCGCTGTGAACCGGAACACCGGCCCCAACACGACAGATTTAGGCACAACGCCAATCAATACCCACTGGTTATTGGGAATCTGCTGATAGGCCCAAAATTCTTCGCTGCCATTGGCATCGCGCCAGCTTAGAATGCCGCTTTTCTCGCCTTTCTGAAAGGACTGCTGAATTTGCTGCCAGAGTCCCTTGTAGTTATTCAAATCGGGAAAAGGTTTCAAGCCAAGGGCTTGTTGAGTGTCCGGTGGGTAGGCGATCAAGTTGCCCTTTTCGCTCACCAGGAGGAAGTGGCCCGCTTCACGCATCACTGCAACCGACAGTTTGTCGCTGAGAAAACCCAGCTCCAGATCCTGGCTCAACACACCCAGCAAGTCGCCGCGACTATTGTAAAGGGGCAAAGCGTAGGCAGTGCTGACGAGTTGCTTAGGAGGAATCAGCGTGGTTTCCAGGTAAGACTCTGGCTCCAGCCAGACGGGTTTTTTTGCGGCGATCGGCTGCTTGAAGTACTGCTTCTCATAGTCCTTCGGATCGCTCTCGCCTCCCTGAGCAACCACTTTGCCATCTTTTCGCACGGCGTAGGGGTAAGCGTATTTGAGGGCAGGAATGATCAGTCGGTTATCAGGTGGTTGCCCAAATCCCAGACCTGTACCCAAGGGAGAGGTCTGCAGGG
>DATNQR010000464.1:0-9580 GCA_036703905.1 Thermosynechococcaceae cyanobacterium | reverse complement strand
GACGCAGAGTCATTTTGAAATTGCGGTTAATTAGAGCAAGTTCGACACCCAGCGTCGTAACCGAGTGCTAGGGGGAAATGGGCTACTTTAACCGTCCCGATCGCAGAATGCTCACCACGAGCCAGAGACCGAGGAAGCTGGCGGAAAAAAACAATCCACTGCTGACCCAGAAAAGTTGTCCAGTGCGATCGTTGGCCAGAATCGTAGCGGCTCCCATGATCAGCGACCCTACCACAATGCTGAAGGAGAGACGATTGGCGGAGTCGTCCAGGCTGCGACGCACAGCGTCTAAGCCGGGAACGCGGAGGTTCCACTGCAAGGTTTCTGATGTCACGCGATCGAGCAACAGTTCCACCTGGCGCGGTGACTGAAGCGAGAGGGTCTTTAGATCAAGAGCGGTTCGCAGCAGGGCTTGCAGGGGAGCTTCGCCCACCAACTGGCGCTGGAACAAATCAGTCATCAAAGGTTTAACCTGATCGGGCAGGTTGAAGTTTGGGTCAAGGCTGCGGGCCACACCTTCCAGGTTGGCTAAAGTTTTGGCATAGAGACCCATGTTGCCAGGAACGCGGAGTTTGTTGGCACGGGCAGCTTGCAGTACTTCATAGAAGAGTTGACTGAAGTTTACCTCAGACAAGTTGCGGTTGTAGTACCGGCGCAGCAGTCGATCGTACTCGCTCTCCAGTCGTGCTAGATTGACAGGCTGAATCGCCTCTGCCAGTTGCAGCATGAGTTGGGTGCAGCGTTGAGCATCCAAATTGACGATCGCCAACAGCATTTCGGTCAAAACTTGCTGGGTACGAGGGTCGAGCCGCCCCACCATGCCGCAGTCCAGCAGCGCCACTCGGCCGTCGTTGAGGTAGAACAGGTTGCCAGGGTGGGGATCGGCATGGAAGAAGCCGTCGATATAAATTTGCTGGAAGAAGACGCGGATCAGTAGATTAACGATCGCCTTCCGCTCCGCTTGAGGATCGCCGCCATAGCCAACCCCGGTAAAGTTAGCCAGCAGCAACGGTACGCCATCCAGCCATTCCAGCACCAGCAGCTTCTCGGTGGTCAAATCCCAGTAGACTTCGGGAACCATGAGGCGATCGGAGTCGAACCAGCGACTGTTGGAGAGATTACGCCGCAGTTGATCCGTGTGTTCGGCTTCGCGAGAGAAATTGAGTTCTTCCAGCAGCGCTGAGGCAAACTCTTCCACCAAGGCCTTCAGGTCGTAGTAGCGGCCGAAGTTGGTGCGAGAAACCAGATCTGCCAAGGTGCGTAGCAAGCCAATGTCTTGCTCGATCACGACTTCAATGCCGGGTCGCTGGATTTTGAGGGCGACTTCACGGCCGTCAATCAGAGTAGCGCGATGGGTCTGGGCGATCGATCCAGCCGCAACCGCACGCGGCTCAACTCTGGCGAAAGCTTGCTCCAACGGGCCATTCAACTGCTGCCGGATCACAACTTCGACCTCTTGCCAGGCAACGGGCGGCACTTCCGCCTGGAGCGCGGTGAGTTCGGTAATGTAGGCGGGGGGCAGCAGATCGGGGCGAGTACTCAGCACCTGTCCGAGCTTGACGTAGACTGGGCCCAACTGAACCAGAATATTGCGAAGCACTGCCGGGGTGGGCAGTTCAGGTTCTTCGGCTTTGGTTCCGGTGAGCAGCCGCCGCATATAGCCCCAGCCGTTCCGTAGAACAACTTCGGCAATTTCTCGCTGACGACCACTCGCTTGGACGATGCTGGAAAACATGGGTTTTGGGAGATGAGGTTGACTGACAAATCTTGAGCTGGAAGAAACCACCCTCACCTCCAGATCCGCTTCTACAGGGAGAGCAAGGAGGTGAGGCCATTAAGTTTTGCAGTCAATGGAACAATCGCGTTCCCCCTACAGGCTGGACATCACTGTCCGAGCTGCCTCTAGGGTACGATCGATATCAGCCTCGGTGTGAGCCAGAGAGGTGAAGCCCGCCTCAAACTGCGAAGGAGCAAGATAGATCCCCTCCTCCAGCATTCCTCGGTGGAAGCGGCTGAACTTGGTCAGATCAGCGCGCTTGGCATCTTCATAGTTGTGAACTGGCCCCTCGGTGAAGAAGAAGCCAAACATTCCACTGATTTGACCACCGCAGGTCGCGTGGCCAGTGTCTTTAGCAACTTGCAGCAATCCATCAGTCAGGCGCTTTGTAGTGCGATCGAGGGCTTCATACGTCCCCGGTTGGCGCAGCAGTTCCAGGGTTTTGATCCCTGCCGTCATTGCAAGAGGATTGCCCGACAGGGTTCCTGCCTGGTACATCGATCCGGCTGGGGCAACCATCGCCATGATCTCCTTGCGGCCGCCGTAAGCACCCACAGGCAAGCCGCCACCAATGATCTTGCCCAAAGTGGTCAGGTCGGGAGTGATGCCGAACTTCTCCTGAGCGCCACCGTAAGCAATGCGAAATCCGGTCATGACTTCATCAAACACCAGAAGAGCATTGTTTTCGCGGGTTAGTTCTCGTAGGCCAGCCAGAAACCCAGCGTCAGGGGGGATGAAGCCAGCGTTGCCCACCACAGGCTCCAGCATGACTCCAGCAATTTCCCCGGGGTTCTCGTCGAACAAGGCTCTGACTGCCTCCAGGTTATTGAAGGGCGCGGTGAGGGTGCTGGCAGTAGTGGACTTGGGCACTCCGGGAGAATCGGGCAGGCCCAGCGTCGCCACACCCGACCCAGCTTTAACCAGGAACATATCGGCGTGACCGTGGTAGCAGCCCTCAAATTTGATGATCTTTTCCCGACCTGTGAAAGCCCGCATCAGGCGCAACACTGACATACAGGCCTCGGTTCCAGAATTGACGAAGCGCACCATTTCAATGCTGGGAACGGCATCAATCACCATTTCGGCCAGCACGTTCTCAAGGCGGCAGGGTGCGCCAAAGCTGGTTCCTTTTTCGGCGGCTTCCTGGATTGCACGAATCACCTCAGGATGGGCATGACCGCAGATAGCAGGGCCCCAAGTGCCCACGTAGTCGATGTATTGGTTGCCGTCCACGTCCCAGGCGTAGGCTCCTTTGACCCGATCGAACACGATCGGCTGTCCGCCCACGGATTTAAAGGCTCGCACCGGAGAGCTAACACCACCTGGCATGAGCTTCTGGGCAGCGTTAAAAATTTCTTCTGATTGAGTGGTTTTTAAGCGAGTAGTGACCAACGTAGACTCCTTAGCAATGGATGGAAGAACGGCAGCGAGGACTCCTGATCGCACTTTCTAGCTGCGTTCAGAACACACCTCTCCTACCCTAGCTTTCGATCTAGCTGTTTAGCGCAGTCGAGGCAAAAGCTGTGTTTGAAGGCAGGTATGAATTCTAGACAAGTGAGCTACCTTTAACGATTATCTCATTTGCATGAGGTGACAGTGAGGTTGTATCAGACGAATTGGGATTTGCCTGCCGCCTGGTTGACTGACAGATCTTTTCCCTCCTCCCTAAATCCCTTCTCCCACAAGGGGCGAAGGGACTTCAGACAAAGGACTGGCTGAAAGCCCCTCGTCCGCTCTGGGAGAGGGGTTGGGGTAAGGGCGCTTCGAGTTCTGTCAGTCAATCAGGCTTGCCATTGTGCGCGACTACCTTTCGGAAGCGGGTCAAAGCTCCTACCGCGTCGCATTCACTTCAGCAATGCAGTGGTATGGAGAAGAATCGGAAGCTTGTCAGATTGCCTGGAGTGCTGTCAGGAATCAGTTGGTTAGCTTGAAAGCACGATCGATTGATTCTGTGAGTTCAAATTAAAGTTCAAGTTAAAGTTCAAGTTAGAAGTAGCTGAGCGATCGATGCAGCTTAGACGACTTCTTGAGTTGAACCGCGCTCTACTCCTCCTGGGGGCACTCCTGCCATAGGCTAGTCGTTTGGCGCAAGCTGGCAAAGTTACCGTTGCCTAAGATTAGGTGATCTAGAATCGGCAGACTCAGGAAGTGAGCACCTGCAAGTAGCTGCCGCGTTAGGGAAATATCTTCAGGGCTAGGCTCCACGTTACCAGAGGGATGGTTGTGGGCGACGATCGCGCGAGTCGCCCCTTGCCGCAGCACTGCTCGGAAAATATCGCGGGGATGAGCCAAGGTTTCGGTGGCCGTGCCAATTGTAATAATCTGCGTCCCAATTAGCCGATGCTTCACATCCAGCAGCAGAATGGCGAACCGTTCTTGGGTTTGCCACATCAATTCGTGGCTGAGGGCCGCCGCTGCCACTGCTGGGTCGTCCACTACAGTTCGATCGGAGGGGCGAGACTGAAAAACGCGCTTGCCTAGCTCGATCGCCGCCAAAATTGTCGCGGCCTTCGCTGGCCCAACACCAGGAATCTTAGTGAGTTCCACTACGTTAACTTCCCGTAGCACCGCAAGCGGATCGCGTTGATTCCGTCCTAGCTCTTGCAGGATGTACTGTCCCAAGCCCACTGCCGACAGCTTGCCTGGGCCCTGGCCTGTGCCCAGCAGTATAGCAACCAGTTCTGCTGTAGCCAAATTCTTTGATCCTTGAGCTACTAAACGCTCTCTGGGTCGCTCAGTGAGCGGCATATCGGCAACTTTGAGCGAGTAGGTCATGAATGCACCCATTTAACGATAGGAAACCCTAAATTCAGTTAGCCCCTTTGTGTGCCTAAAGCAACACTAGCTGTGCCGTTCTACATAAATTCTCAGTGAGTTTTGGGGCTAGGAGCGACTGAGTGATCTAGATTGGGATTAGAAAAATTGACCCGCGATCGCTGGTCAAGGCAGTGAATCAGGGGCAGTCAGATGAAACAACCAGAATTTGACGAGTCAGGCTCAGTTAACTCCGCCTCAGAACCCAACCGTAGAACTTCCCCGCTTGAAGTGGTAGCGGTTCTGGTTTTAGTAGCGGGACTGCTGGGGTATGGAGCCTATCAGGAAATCATTGAGCCGATCCTGCAAGCCAACGCCAAGAAAAACAGTCCTTCTCCTAGCCCCATCAGAACAGCTTCTCCAACCCTGCCCAGTGCGATTACTCCAACGCCTCGATCGTCTTTTCCAAGCTCTCTTCCACCTACCCCTGCTGCGACCAGCTCTCCCCTTGCACCTGCTCCAGAAGTCGGTTCTGGCGAAATCTACCAGCGCGCTCCCAAAAATGGTGTTTACTATGCTCAAAATCCCCAACTCAATGCGTCCCGTCGCGAGATTGTCAGCAACAGCGGGCGCTTCTGCATCAAACTTGTGAACAGCCCAGTTACCCCTCAAGCTGGACAACTGAAAACCCTGGTCAGCAGTCTCTCTTTCCGTTCGGATGGACTCTATGTGGACGCAACAGGCGAAAAGCTCCTCTTTAATCGCTCCAACACTGAGATGACCGATAGTCGTGGTGTCTGGCTCTGGCTTGAAGGCAAAGGCGATCGGGCTGGAGCCAGTGCAGAATGCCTGTCCACGTCGGGAAGTTTTGTGCGCGAGGAGCCGAACTAAACCCAGAACTGTCCTGACTTTCTCGATCGCCCCTTGAACAAGGTGGGTGAGAAGTTTAGTCGGACACATAGGGGCGATCAGCGGAATGCTTAGCAAAGCAGCTTGGGGAATGGCAACTTTGACGGTTTTTGGTTTGGGCAGTGGGCAGGCGATCGCCGCTCCTGGTGCTCCGGTCAGAGATCTACAAACCACAGATTTCGTAGTTGCGGCAGAGTTCGTAGTTCCTACAGCTTCGCTGGAGACAAAGACTCACTCAGTCCCACTTTCTACCTCAGCGATCGCCCCTCGCCCCTCAGCAGTCAGTGTCCCGATTCTTGTCCCTCCACCAGAAACTCTCCCTGCCGCTGCTCCTTTGGCAGGTTCCGGTGAGTTCGACCTTCCGGCCCCCAGCCCCAAGGCTCAAAGCCGCACTCAATCCCTCTGGGCGACTTATTACAATGTGCATCGGGCGCAGAACATTGCTAACGGAGAGCCGTTGCGAACTCTGAACGGGCGATCGCTCGGTGTGCAACTAACGCAGCGAGATTGGTGTGCGGCGGCAGTGCAGGGCACAGTGCAGGTGATGAACAGTCAGCGCGTCCTGGGAACCTACAACTACGCAGGCAGAGGGCCGGCTCAAGTGGACTGTAGTCGCTACTACCCATCCTTAGGCAAAGCGACGGGACAGGTACGCTTCACACCAACAAGGAATCCGTTTGGCGATGGGGTGCAGGGGCTAGCGTTGGTTCCTTACCGGACGATCGCCGTTGACCCCAGCCAAATTCCCATCGGTTCTGTCCTCTACATTCCCGCCGCGCGGGGACAGATGGTGACGCTACCATCGGGTGCGCGAGTAGCCCACGATGGCTACTTCTATGCAGCAGACGTGGGCGGCGCGATTAAGGGGCGGCATATCGATGTGTTTCTGGGTACAGCCGATCGCAACCCGTTTCCGTTTGTCAAAAGTACCGCCTCTGGTAGCTTCGCTGCTTACCTAGTCAGCGATCCCCAGATTCGGCAGACGCTGGCAGAGCTACACCGATCGACTAGCCGAACCGCCCAACGCTAGAAGAGAAGTGATTAACGGAAAGCTTGCAGTTGCAGATCCAAGAGTTGCTTGATTCCCTGCTCGGACAGGTTGAGAATGCGATCGAGTTGGCTACGGCTAAAGCTGCCTGCCTCGGCAGTCCCCTGAATTTCGATCAGTTCCAGGCGATCGTTCATCACCACGTTGCAGTCAACATCTGCTGCCACATCTTCTAGGTAGTTCAGATCGAGAAAAAATTCGCCCTCCAACAAGCCTACAGAAACTGCCGCAACTTGGTGGCGTAGAGGAGAATCGGCCAGTTCACCGCGATCGACCAATCGATCGAGCGCATCCTTCAGCGCCACAAATCCTCCTGTAACTGCTGTAGTGCGCGTGCCTGCATCAGCCTGCAACACATCAGCGTCGATTGTGATTGTGCGCTCTCCTAAAGCGGTCATATCTAGGGTTGATCGCAGGCTGCGTCCAATCAGACGTTGAATTTCCTGCGTGCGTCCCGATAGCTTGAGAAATTCCCGCTCCTGGCGATCGGGCGTGGCTCCAGGCAGCATTCGATATTCGGCTGTCAGCCACCCCTGCCCCTTGCCTTCCAAAAATCGGGGCACTTTTGGCTGAATCGAAACCGTGCAGAGAACTTTGGTTTCGCCGCAGGTCGCCAGCACCGACGCTGCCGAGAACCGTGTGAAGTCTCGCTCAAACTTGACTGGACGCAGTTGATCCGGTTGCCGACTGTCAGGACGTTGCTTCACCATTGCCGTTGCCTCTAAATCCCTTGCTCAGAATACAGCGATCGTGCAGCCTGGAAAAACAAAAGGAGAGGGGCGATCGCCCCTCTCCTTCAGGTAAGTTTCAAGTAGGTAAGGTTCAAGCAGGTAAGCGTCAAGTACTGAAATTCGGACAACCTGACTAGACGGAAGCCAGAGCGTGTTCGGGCAACCAGCGACCTAGAGCCTTACCCACCACAGACAATTCCTTCACCAAATCATCAAATCGATCGGGGGTGAGGGATTGCGGCCCGTCCGACAGGGCTTTAGCCGGATTCGGGTGGACTTCGATCATTAGCGAATCAGTTCCCGCCGCGATCGCCGCCGCTGCCATTGAGGGCACGTACTCCGCCTTGCCCGTGCCGTGGCTTGGATCGATCATGATCGGCAGGTGAGTCAGCGATCGCAGCACGGGGATTGCTGACAAATCTAGCGTGTTACGGGCGTATTTGTTATCAAAGGTGCGGATACCCCGTTCGCAAAGGATCACGTTGGGATTGCCAGCCGCAAGAATGTACTCCGCCGCCATCAGCCACTCTTCGATCGTCGCCGACATTCCCCGCTTCAGCAAAATCGGCTTGTCTTGTGCGCCTACTTTTTTCAGCAGCGAGAAGTTTTGCATATTCCGCGCTCCAATCTGGATCACATCAGCCACTTCTGCCAAAGGTTGTAGGTCGGCCGCATCCATCAGTTCTGTGATGATCCCCAGCCCAGTGGCTTCCCGTGCTGCCGCCAACAAGCCCAACGCGCTTTCGCCGTGACCCTGGAAAGCATAGGGTGACGATCGGGGTTTGTAAGCACCGCCGCGCAGGAATTGTGCCCCTGCTGCTTTAACCCGCCGTGCTGTTTCCACAATCATTTCTTCGTTCTCGACCGAGCAGGGGCCCGCCACGATCACCAGGGGTTGGTGTTCGCCGAAATGAACTGGGCCGTTGGGTGTGGACACAACCACGTCGCTCGGTTCACCCTGGCGATATTCTCGACTGGCCCGCTTGAACTGCTTCTCGACCCGCACCACCTGTTCAATCCAGGGGCTAACTTCTTGAATTTGCAGGGGATCAAGATCGATTGTTTCCCCCACTAGCCCAATTACAACTTTGTGTTTTCCAACAATCTTTTCAGGGGACAGGCCCCAGTTAACAAACTCTTCAGTAATACGGTTCACTTCGACTTCGGGAGAGCCAACCTTCATAACCACAATCATGGGTTCTGTTCCTGGATAGGGTGAATGAGTCAATAAACACGATCGCGTATCAGCGCTGCCATTCTGGGAGCAGTGCAGATGACTTACTTCACCCAACCCAGACGTGGCAATAATTTTGAGCTTTGAGCTAAGGATTAGGCTTCCGCTTCGCTTCCCCAGCCTCACGCCATGCTTGAGTTAATCGGCCAAAGTTAGTAGAAAACTCTTCCCAGCCGTGCAAACTGCCTATCCGCTCTTCGTCCCATGAGGCCGAGATAACACCGTAGCTTAAGCCTAGGACTCCCAAGCCAAAGAAGCCCATGCTAGCCAGCACCACAATCACATTAGGCACTTTCAGCCAGTCTTGACTGACAACGACATAGCAAGCCGCAAAGGTCAGGAGTCCTAGACCCGTTGGAATGCCACAGAAGTAAGCCATCCGTCGAGCCATCCGTCGACTAACTACTTCTGGAATGGCGGTACTGGAAGAAGCGGTGGGCTTGGCTTTTTCCTGAGCAGAGTCGATCGATCGTGCTGAGGGAGCCACCTTTTTGGAGGCTTTTTTGCGAGTTGCAGCTGGCTCAAAGGGCAAACGGCCTTTCGCAGCTCCCTCCACTGGGGAAATACTGCCTGATTCCGACCCTTTCTTCGACTTAGAGGACATACCCTTAGCGTTCCTTAGCCGCGAATGCCCAACTTGGTGATGAGGGCACGGTAGCGGTCTTGATCCTGCTTCTGAATATAGCTGAGAAGCTGCTTACGGTTGCCGATCATCATCAACAACCCACGTCGGGAGGCGTGGTCTTTTTTGTTGGAACGCAGATGCTCGCTCAGTTTGGCAATTCGCTCGGTGAGCATAGCAACCTGAACATCCGCCGATCCGGTATCAGTTTCGTGAACCTGGTGTTCAGAGATAATTTCTTGTTTACGCTGTTGCAGCAAAGGCATGAGTTATCTAAAGTCCTAGTCGTTTCAACGCGGCAGTCCTCAATCTTACCACAGCACAAAAGCGGTAGGAGCAGTGGGTTTATTAAGCGCAGCAACTATAGATTCGGTGTAGCTTCGGAATTCGACAGCCGATATGAAAAGTCAGGAAGAGCAGGAGTGCCTCCTTAGCAGCAGGATTCAACGTGCATCGCAAGGGCTTCTTCAACGACATCCAAGCTCTGACACAATCCTGCATCCTT
>DATNQR010000463.1:0-3842 GCA_036703905.1 Thermosynechococcaceae cyanobacterium | reverse complement strand
TTTCTTCCTCCGTTAGGTTCCAGAAGTGCTGATACTCACCCGAAGAAAATTCTGCGTCCCAATTCATTGAACGGTAGTGACTTTCGATCGAGTTTAGCAATTCTCATACGGCATCTAAACGGTGGGTTTGAACACCGTGTGATCGAAGCGCGATTGCCAATGGGCGCGAAAGCTTCGGTGTAAGATGAGAATCGATCGATCCCTACTTTTCACAGTTTTCTCACTTCACTTTCCTACTTTTCGTACTACTTACTTTTCGTATTACTTTTCTGTCACCATGGGCAATAGTTTTGGTCATCTATTCCGCATTACTACCTTCGGCGAGTCCCACGGCGGGGGTGTAGGCGTAGTGATTGATGGTTGCCCACCTCGGCTGGAGATCTCGATCGAGGAAATTCAGGCAGAACTCAATCGCCGCCGTCCTGGTCAGAGCAAAATCACCACGCCACGCAACGAAGCCGACACCTGCGAGATTCTGTCAGGCGTGTTTGAAGGAAAGACTTTGGGAACACCGATCGCCCTGCTGGTAAGGAACAAAGACCAGCGATCGCAGGATTACGACGAAATGGCGGTGAAGTATCGCCCGTCCCACGCTGATGCAACCTACGATACCAAGTACGGCATCCGCAACTGGCAGGGCGGCGGCCGGTCTTCCGCACGGGAGACGATCGGTCGAGTAGCAGCCGGGGCGATCGCCAAGAAGATTCTCTACCAAGCGACTGGGCTGGAAGTGCTCGCCTACGTCAAGCGAATCAAAGATCTGGAGGGGGAAGTCGATCCCGCTACAGTAACTCTGGAGCAGGTGGAGAGCAACATTGTGCGCTGTCCTGATGGAGAATGTGCCGATCGCATGATTGATCTGATCGAGCAGTTCCGCAACCAGGGCGATTCCCTCGGCGGCGTGGTGGAGTGCGTAGCGCGGAGTGTGCCAGGGGGATTAGGAATGCCCGTATTTGACAAGCTGGAAGCGGATCTGGCCAAAGCGGTGATGTCGCTTCCGGCGACCAAAGGATTTGAGATCGGCTCTGGGTTTGCCGGAACTTTGATGAGCGGCAGTGAGCATAACGACGAGTTTTATACCGACGATCTCGGTCAGATTCGCACCACAACCAATCGATCGGGCGGCGTGCAGGGCGGCATTTCCAACGGCGAGAACATCCTGATTCGGATTGCCTTTAAGCCCACGGCTACCATTCGCAAAGAACAGCGCACCGTTACTCGCGACAGAGAAGAAGTGACATTAGCTGCAAAGGGCCGCCACGATCCCTGCGTGTTGCCCCGGGCCGTGCCGATGGTGGAGGCGATGGTGGCGCTGGTGCTGTGTGATCATCTGCTGCGGCAGCAGGGGCAGTGTGGTACGGTGTTGCCTTGAGTCTTAATCAGTTAAGATTTCTTCGTTTTGGTGCATCGTAAGAATGTCCCTGGCTGAACTGCGATCGAGATGAGGAAATTATGATGCGTAAACCCGCTGCACTGGTGCTGAGTTTATTTCTGCTGGGGGGCGGGTCGATCGTGCCGCCTGTCCAGGCTCAGAGTGCCGCCAGCATCGACAAACAAGTTACGACCCTGCTGAAGGAAGGCCGCCAGCGAGTCGATGCCAAAGATTTTTCTGGGGCCTTGAACGCTTACCAACAAGCGGCAGCGCTGGACAACAAAAACGCCAAAATCTTCTCCGGCATTGGCTATTTGCAGGCTAGTCAGGGCAACTATCGGGCGGCGGTGGATGCCTACCAGCGAGCGATTGCCCTGGACTCCCAAAACGCTGACTTCCACTACGCTCTGGGCTACAGTCTGGCTAACTTGAACGATAACTCAGGGGCGATCGCTGCCTATCGCCGCAGCACGCAACTCAATCCCAAGCTGCTGAATGCCCACCTGGGCTTGGGGGTGATGCAGTCCCGCATGGGGGATGTGAACGGCGCGATCACTACCTATCGTCAGGTGACTACCCTCGATCCCAAAAACGCCAAGAGCTATGAGCTACTGGGCGGACTGCTCTTGCAGCGCGATCGTCCCCAGGAAGCTCTGGAGGTTCTCCAGAAAGCTGCCACCCTTGCTCCCCGGCGGGCGGATACTCAGGTCTATCTTGGTATTGCCTGGTTGAGTTTGGGCAAGCAGGCAGAGGGTTTAGCAGCCTTCCGTCGCGCCGCTCAACTGGAGCCAAGCAACGCCGAGCTTCAACTTCAGGTCGGCAAAATCTGGAAAGCTCAGGGTGACTCCGCCAGCGCTATTCAGGCGTTCCAACGGGCGGTTTCCCTGAAGCCGAGCTTGGTGGAGGCGCAAGCCCTGGTTGGCGACACCTACATGGCTCAACAGGATTTTCTCTCCGCCATCATCACCTATCGGCGACTGGTTACCCTCGCTCCAGATAATCCCCAGTCTCACTACAAGCTAGCGGAGGCCCTGCGGAGTCGGAGCCGCATTCAGGAGGCGATCGAATCCTTTGAGCAAGCCAAGCGCCTCTACCAGCAGCAGGCCCAGGGCAATCGAGTCCAGGACATTGACAAAATCCTCAAGGAACTCAAGAAATCCTAGCCAGCCCCCATGCCCCAGCCCATTCTCTACCTTGCTATCACCAATCACGGCTTTGGGCACACCACTCGCTTGGCTTCTGTGGCGGCCGAGATTCAGCGCCGTTGTCCCGAAGTGCTGCTGATTTTGGTGACAACTGCTCCCCGATGGCTGCTGGAAACTTACCTACCAGGGGATTTTATTCTGCGGCCGCGGGCCCTGGATATTGGCGTGGTGCAGAGCGACAGCTTGCAGATGGACAAAGCTGCTACCCTGGAGCAACTGCGGCAACTGCGATCGCGCCAAGCTAGTCTGATTGCCGCAGAGGTAGACTTTATCCGACAGAATCGCGTGAGCTTGGTGCTGGGTGATATTCCTCCTCTAGCTGCATCGATCGCCCGTGCTGCTGGCGTTCCCGGCTGGATGGTCAGCAACTTTGGCTGGGACTTTATTTACCGTTCCTGGGGCGGCGAGTTTCTAGAGCTTGCTGATTGGATTAGCGATTGCTTCGGCCAGTGCGATCACCTGTTTCGACTTCCTCTCCACGAGCCAATGGGCGCGTTTCCGACAATTACCGATGCTGGGTTCACGGGCGGCATACCGCGCTACGAGGTTGGGGAATTGCAGGAAAAGTTGGGATTGGAAAAGGAGCGCGATCACACGGTTCTCCTGACCTTTGGTGGCCTGGGATTGGAGCAGATTCCCTACCCCAACCTGCAACGCTTTCCCGACTGGCAGTTCATTACCCTCGATCGCCATGCGCCAGAGCTACCCAACTTGCTGAAGCTGGATGGCCGGCAGTATCGTCCCGTAGATTTGATGCCGCTTTGTGGCCGAGTTTTGTGTAAACCTGGGTTCAGTACTTTTTCGGAAGCCTGCCGCACTGGAACGCCGATCGTCTCCATCACCCGCGAAAACTTTGCTGAAGCTCCTCTGCTCACTGACGGTGTGAAGCAGTACCTCCCCCACCGAATTCTCTCGCCTGAAGAGTTTTTCGAGAGCGGCTGGGAATTCTTGCTACAGCCCATGCAGCCGCCGCTTCAGACAAATCCAGTGGTGGAGGATGGGAATGCGGCGATCGCTCAAGCAGTCCTCGACTTTCTCCAATCGAGCTAAAGCCTGGCCACCTCACCATCCTCTGCCACAATGGAGAGGCTGACTGCTGAAGGTTTATGAGTTACTATATTGCACCTCGATTTCTGGATAAACTCTCGGTTCACATCACTAAAAACTTTCTCAACTTGCCCAGCGTCAAAGTGCCTCTGATCCTCGGCATCCACGGGCGCAAGGGTGAAGGCAAATCGTTTCAATGCGAACTGGTGTTCGATCGC
>DATNQR010000462.1:0-1955 GCA_036703905.1 Thermosynechococcaceae cyanobacterium | reverse complement strand
AAAGCAAGGAGACTCAAGACTGAGGAGCTTCAGGACTGAGAGAGGGAGCAACACCAGTAATACAGCGCACCACCAGGCGGCGATCGGGTTCCTGTCCACGACTGTTGGTTTCTAGATCTTCCTGCTCTTTGAGAATAGTGTGAATCTGCCGCCGCTCGGCCGAAGAAAGAGACTGTAGCTGCACTTCCTGACCAGTCTGACGGGCTTGGGCAGCCGCTTCCTCTGCCAGTGCCTTCAACTCGCCGTAGCGATGCAGACGATAGCCTGCCAGTTCTACTGTGAAAGCACCGGGACGATCGCCTTCCTGAGTCAAGTTCAGAATCGCATTCGCCAGATATTGCACAGCATCCAAAGCACTACCTCCCTGACCGAGCAAAATCTGAACTTGCTCTGGAGTCAGTTCAGCCTCGTTGATTTGCAGCCAATGGCTGTCTTCGGAAAAGGGCGGGTTTTGTTCTACACTCACCGCCGCAGAGAACCCCGCCAAGCGCAGAAGTTCTTCCAGCCATGCCCGCCCCCGCTCCACTTGCTGCGTGTCCATGCTCCAGCCTCAAGCTTTCTTCTTCTGCCGGCCTGGTTCAAACGGAATCGAAGTATCACCGTCCTTCTTCGTCTCCGTTTTCGCTACTTTCGTTTCTGCTTCTACCAGCTTCTGGATCTCTTCGGGTAGTGGTTCCCGCGATAGCAGAAAAGTCTGGAAGGTTTGGAAGATGTTAGCAATCAGCATATACATCAGAACGCCCGCCGGGAGGGGAAAGAACAGGAACATCCCTGAAAAGATGACGGGGGTAATTTTATTGACTGTATCCTGCTGGCTAGAGCCAGATGACGAGTTCTGCCCGGACAGCAGTTGGTTGACGTAGAGGCTGATCCCAAAGCCCAGAATCATGGCGATGATGTCCCAGTGGATCACGCCGTCTGGATCGATCGCTCCCACTCGACCCAGCGCATCAATGAACAAGAAACCCTTGTTGGCAGCTAGCCCTGGCAGAATCCCTTTCAGGGTTACATCTCCAGGCTGCAAGGCTTCGATCGTCCCGTCTGCATTGATCTTGACTCGCTCTGTGCCGCTTGCGGCTTCAAACCGAGGGGCGATGTCCGCGTCGGGGTATTCCGTAAGCAGATCTGCAAGGGGCTTGCCCTCGGTAGTCTGAAACTCAACCTTCGTCTTTTCACCAACTACAAGCTTGTTGCCGCCAGGGACGATCGCGGCGATCGGCGCGTGAACCCCATCCGCTAGGTAAAAGTTCTGGGGAGCAGTGGTGAAGGCCTGGGGTTGAATTTGCTCAACCTGCTCTTTAGGCAGAATCTGAAGGTTAATCGAGTAGGGCACATCCGAAAACGGCGATCCCCGCAGAGTGGCGAACAGCGCAAACAGAATCGGCATCTGGAACAGCAACGGCAAGCAGCCCGCAAGCGGGTTGCCTAATTCCTTCATTACCTTCGCCATTTCCTCTTGCTGCTTGGCGGGGTCATTCTTGTAGCGCTCTTTGATCTCGTCCTGCCGCTTTTTCATCACCGGCTGGACAACCTTCATGCGGCGCATACTGCGAATGGAACCCGCACTCAGGGGAAACAGCGCCAGACGAATCACCAGGGTCAACGCCACGATCGCCAATCCATAGCTCGGCACAATCCCATAGAAGAAGTCTAGGATCGGCAGCATTACATTGTTTGAGAGAAACCCAATTCCAAAATCCATGCGTGGAACGTTGCCCCTTGCGCTTTACAAATCTAATCTCAGTAAATCTAATCTCAGCAAATCTAACTTCGGCGTGAATCTAAATTCAACATCGGCTACCGACCAGCATACCTTTCCAGATTAGACGATCGCCCAGTAGGGTTTACCCTACTCCATTAGCCTAATCCTGGCTACCCAAAGAGCCACTGGCAGCTTTAGCGGCGGGAGATAGATTCTGGTTGATGTAGTCGTAGATTTCGCGGAACCGAGGAAC
>DATNQR010000461.1:0-5867 GCA_036703905.1 Thermosynechococcaceae cyanobacterium | reverse complement strand
GCACCAGTCCCCTTCTACTCCACCATGACCTGCCGCGCTACCTTGGCTCAACTGACTGACCTCCTCAGTGCCACGCCCCACAACCTAGCCAATCCTCATGCACCTTTCCACGGCATCACCACAGACACCCGCAGCCTGAAGCCAGGGCAGATCTATCTGGCTCTGCGGGGCGAAAACTTTGATGGTCATCAGTTCGTTGCGGCCGCGATCGCCCAGGGTGCGGTGGCTGCGATCGTAGATACGCCTGTAGGTTCTGACTTACCTCTGCTCCAGGTTGCCCACACGCTCCAGTCCTACCAAGCGATCGCCCACTGGTGGCGCAACCAGTTCACCATTCCGGTCATTGCCATCACTGGCTCTGTGGGCAAAACCACTACTAAAGAACTGATCGCCGCCGTTCTGGCCCACACGGGTGCGGCCGTTCTCAAGACCCAGGCTAACTACAACAACGAGATCGGTGTACCCAAAACGCTGCTGGAATTGGATGCACACCATGCGTTTGCAGTGATCGAAATGGGAATGCGCGGCCGGGGCGAAATCGCTCTACTGTCCCAGATAGCCCGTCCCGATATTGCTGTGATTACTAACGTGGGCACGGCCCACATTGGGCGATTGGGTTCTGAGCAGGCGATCGCCGAGGCCAAGTGCGAGCTGCTGTCCGAAATGCCCCGCAGCAGCACCGCCATCCTCAACCACGACAACGAGCGACTGAGGAAAACGGCAGCAACAGTCTGGCAAGGCAAAACCCTCACCTATGGGCTGGAGGGCGGCGACCTGCACGGCGAGTTCAGCGTCCCCGATCGACTGAAACTCAGCGGTCTAGAGCTAACTGTTCCGCTACCCGGAGAGCACAATGCCTTGAATTACCTGGCAGCCCTAGCCGTTGCTCAAAGCCTCGGCATCGACTGGGCTTCGTTGTCGCAGGGGTTGACGATCGAACTTCCGGCAGGCCGGGCGCGGCGCGATGAGCTACCCCAGGATGTGGTGATCCTGGACGAAACCTACAACGCTGGGCTGGAATCAATGCTGGCGGCTTTGCAACTGCTGTCCCAAACTCCGGGCAAGCGGCACATCGCGATTCTGGGAACCATGAAGGAACTCGGCGATCGCTCTCTCGAATTCCATCGTCAAGTGGGAGAACAAACCAAAGCTCTGGCTCTGGATCACTTGCTGATTTTGGCCGAAACTGCCGAAGCCGAGGCCCTGGCGCTGGGGGCAGATCCCCTAGTCTCTGAGTGTTTCACTGATCCAACTGCCGTTGTCGATCGTCTGCAAGCTCTAGTGCAACCAGGCGATCGCTTGCTGTTCAAGGCTTCTCGCGCTGTGGGACTTGATCGCGTCGTCCATGAGTTTCGATCGCGCTATCTTTCGCACCCGTATCCTTTGCACCAGTACCCTTCGCACAATGCAGACGTAGCCGAGAAGACATAGACGAGTGCAGGGGTGAAACTCCCTCCTTTCCATCCCTCTACCCAGCTTCAGAATAAGGTGTAGTGTGGTAAGAGATGGAATCGGGCAAAGGCAAAATGACGGAATCTCCTCAAAACTTCTCTCCACCAGAAGCGCTCTCAGAAACGGATGCCCAAGATCTGCTGCGATCGCTGCGCCGGAAGGAAGGCAGTTGGGTACAGTGGGGGCAAGCGTGTCAGGCGTTGCAGAAAGCCGGCTACAACCCTCAAACCATTTTCGAGGAAACAGGATTTGAACCGACCCAACAGAATCAGGTGATCGTGGCGGGTCAGGTGTATGCCAGCGTTTTAGGCCTCGACCCCTCAGAGGCAGTGCAAACCCATTTTGGACAAAAAGGCAGCGATATCCTCTACGAATTGCGAATTTTATCCCAGACCGATCGAGCTAAATCCGCAGCTCTGGCTGTAGAAAAATCTCTAGACGTGGATGCAGCCCACGAAGTGGCCAAAGCCGTCAAAGAATTTTCTCGCCTCAGCAAACCTCCAGAAGGATTCACTGACCATCCAGGGGACGCGATCGCCTTTCAGGTGTGGAAGGCAGCCCGCCAGAAGTCCGATTTGCAGGAGCGATCGCGCTTAATAGCTAAAGGTCTGCGTTTTGCTCACAGCGACACCGCCCGCCAGCAGATTGAGCAGCTATTAGTGGACTTCTCAGTTGTGCAGTCCACCCTCGCGCCGCGCCAGCCTGTGTACCGCCAGGACGAAGACGAGGAACTGCCCCGAATTCTGCCCGTAGTCGGCAAGCTGCCCCTGAGTGCTGCTGACCTGCAAGCGGTTCCTTTGGTGGAAGCGATCGAGCCGTTCGGGCTAGTGAAGTTTGCGGGAGAGGGCGCGTGGGTCGCGGTTCCGGGCTGGCAGGTGGTTCGCACTTCAGAAGATCCGGTGGTTTTTCTGGCGGATAGTGACACACTGCCCACACCGCTTCCCGGTCAGCGTGAGGAAGTGCTGGTTGTGGTTGATCGCGCCCTTCGCCAGTGGCAGGACGATCGCTTCTACGTCGTAGAGCAGAATGGGCAATTGCAAATTCAGTGGTTTGCTACGGCTCCAGAAGCGGCGATTTTGGGTCAGGTAGTGGTGATCCTGCGACCCAAGAAGGTGCTGGATGAGAACTACACCAACGAGCTTTGGCAGATTGACGAGTAGCCCTGGCTCTGCCGACCCGACCCCTGCGCTTCTCAGCAGCGTCTTGCTAAAATTAACTGAGGCGGGAGAAATCTCAAAGCGAATTCGTCTCAGGTGTCAAGGCAGCAGCAGTAATCAGGAGAAAATTTATGAAACTTCCAACAACGGCTCGATCGATTAGCGCTCAGCAATTAGGCAAACTCAGTAGCAAGCTCAGTATTGCAGGACTTGTGGGAGCGACAATCACCTTTGGGATAGCGTCTTCGGTGGTCGCCCAAACTCTGACCAACTCTCAGCCGGGCACTTTCTCCAACACGTTTCCCAATGCTGATGGTAGCTCCGATCCGTTCTCCAACCGGGGAGAGGGGCAAGCAAGCGGCGTGATGGATTTAATTCACCGAGCCATGCAGGGTTCATCTAAAGGAGCGGCTGAGTTCAATGCCGAGCAGGGAGCCAGTCTAGACAGTGCGGCGGCTCAGTTTCGGGCCAAGCAGCAAGAACTGTTGCGGCAGAGTAGCCCGCCTTCCGTTGCTCCAGTGGTTCCGTCACCCTCCAGCAAGTGATCCATCCTTTCTCAACTCCATAAGATAAGCAAAGTTAGTTTCCTCACACGGGGGAATGAGATTTCTGGTTCCTAGCAATCAGGGATCTAGAGATGTCCTTAGGCGCAACGATCGACAAAGTTTGTTTGCTTTGCGATCGTCGCAGAATTGATTCCAAGCAGAAGGTTAATAGGCAATGCCAACGATCGAGCAAATTGCAACCCAGGCCCAGACCGCAGCAACCCAATTAGGGATTCAAAAGTTCGATATCTTCGGCTCCAGCGTTGATGAAACCAGCGTCAAAGTAGATCAGGGCAAACCCGACCAGGTGAAGGCTTCCAACCGCTCCAGCGTCACGGTGCGCGTGTGGAACCAAGACGGCACGATGGGGATCACCTCCACTACCGACGTTGACCCGATCGGCTTGGAGCTAGCGCTGAAAACAGCCTATGAAGCCAGCTTCTTTGGCGTGACGGAGAACGTGCCTGACTTCAGCCCAGAGGCGATCGCGCCGCTCGCTCAGGAGTTTCACGCGAAAGCAGCCCAGGCTCCGGTGGCAGAACTGCTGGAAAAACTGATCCATGCTGAACAGGAGTTGACCGAAGCCCACCCAGCGATCGTTTCAGTTCCCTACAACGGTCTGGCCCAGCGTGATGTGGATCACTTCTACCTCAACAGCGATGGCGCTCTGCGAACCGAAGCTTACTCCACCGCCAGCATCTACCTCTACACCAAAGCTGAAGAGGAAGGCAGAAAACCCCGAAGCGGCGGTGCATTCCGCATCAGTCGTGCTGTGGAAGATCTGGACGTGGAAGGCTGCCTGAAGGAATCCTTAGAGAAAACCGTCAGCCATCTCAACTACGCCAAGGTTCCCACTGGAAAGTACACCGTTGTCTTCTCGCCGGAAGCTTTCCTTAGTTTGTTTGGCGCGTTCTCTAACTTGTTCAATGCCCAGAGCATTTTGGACAAGCAAAGTCTGTCTACACCTGAGTCGGTGGGCACGACGATCGCCTCTCCCCTCCTCTCAGTGAGCGATGATGCGCTTCACCCAGACAATGTCGCTATCACCACCTTTGATGGCGAAGGTACACCTACTCGCCGCGTCCCTCTGATTACTGAGGGAGTTCTGACTAACTTCCTCCACAGCGCTGGCACTGCCAAGCGGCTCAATGCCCAGCCCACTGGTCACGCCAACATGGGTGCAAAAGTCACCGTCAGTCCCCATTTCTATCTGGTATCCGCTGGACAGCCCAGAGAAAGTGCCTACAGTTTGGAGACAGCCGAGAATGTGATCTTGATTGATGATGTACAGGCACTCCACGCTGGGGTGCAGGCGCTTCAAGGTTCGTTCTCCCTACCGTTCGATGGCTGGCTGGTGAACCGTGGCAATCGCACTAGCATCGAATCGGCTACGGTTGCTGGAGACTTTCTGAAGCTGCTAAAGGCGATCGTCTATGTGGAACCAGAAGCTCACCTCACTCCTGGCGGCGTGTGTCCCTATATTTGGGTTGAGGGTCTGTCAATTACGGGGGAATAGGGACGATCGGCTCCACCCCAAAAACCAAATCCCCGACTTCAAAAGCAAATCCCCGACATTTTGAAAATGTCGGGGATTTAAATTGGTGCGCTGGTTTCTGGATGGGTTGCCCGGGATTCGAACCCGGGACCAGTCGGTTAAAAGCCGAATGCTCTACCGCTGAGCTAGCAACCCCCATCCAATTTTCAACTTTTCCAGGTTAGCACAAGATGTCAGGCTATGGCTACTCCAATGCCGTGCTGGAACTATTTGCTGAACGGAATAAATGGGAGTGGGCAGGACTGTAGAGGCGCGATCGTCCCTCACCCTTTCCTGCGCGCAGTGCGGGACTAATGATATAGAGCGTCGTCCGCACCAGATTTTCTCGATGGGTGGTAGCGGCCATTTCGGACAGCGGCACTTGGCAAATCTTCTCGTCTTCCCAGCCCACCCGAAAGCAGATGGCCACAGGAGTATCTAGCGGATAGTGCTGCGATAGCTGACTCTGAGCCGCTTCAACATGGCGGGCGCTCAAGTAGAGGCAGAGGCTGGCCTGGTGGGCTGCCAAAGCTGCCAACTCTTCGGTGGCAGGAACTTCGCTCCGCCCACTGGTACGCGTCAAGATCAAGGTTTGCACCAATCCAGGTACAGTCAACTCCACCCGCAGCTTGGCGGCAGCGGCTTGGAAGGCGCTGATCCCTGGCACAACCTCAAAGGGTATATTGGCCTCAAGCAACGCCTGCATTTGCTCCTGCACAGCGCTATACAGACTGGGATCGCCAGAGTGTAGCCGTACCACCGATCGTCCTGCCTTGACTCGATCGATCATAATCGCCAAAATCTCCTCCAGAGTTTTGTCGGCAGTGGGGATAAGTTCGGCATCCGATCGCACTCCTTGCAAAATTTGGGGCGGAATCAGGGAATCGGCGAACAAAATTACTTCCGCCTGGGCCAGCAATTTCTGCGCTTTGACCGTCAGCAGATCGGGATCGCCAGGGCCAGCTCCAACAATGTAGAGAGGGGGAGCGTAAAGAGGGGAGGGAGACAAAATAACGAAAGTAGGGAATTTAGAAAACTTGGGTGGTTTTTCCGGGTGGAGCAGGGGAGCCAGGAAGAAGGGGATGGTAGATGCACCCTGATTTTGCCCCGGAGGTTCGCCTCTGGGGTATTTTTTTGGCTTTTTGCTCAGGAAACTGACTCCGAGGAATCGGGTGGGGA
>DATNQR010000460.1:0-2281 GCA_036703905.1 Thermosynechococcaceae cyanobacterium | reverse complement strand
CAACTAGCGTCCCCAGTAGGGCAGCACCGATCGCTTGGTGCGCTACCGTCAAAGGCTCCACCTGCAACCGCAGCTTGAAGGTGGCAATCCCCAGGAAAATTTGCAGCACGACTAATCCAGCCGTGCTGTTTGCTAATTTTCTCAAAGTTGGATGCAGAGCAGGAGTGCGCCACGATGAGATAACTAGCAGCAGCGTAGCCAACGTCGCCGGAACTACACCTGCAATGTGGCTGTTCATGACGGCGCAGAGGCTAGAGGTGCTAAGGCACTGGTGCAGCGCCCACTGAGAAGACACCAACGCTCCAAGAATGCTTTGGGCATAGACCAAGATAGCCGCCGTGAGGCTGACCCAGCGCAGCTTTCCAGCATTACCTGTGCCCCGGTAAGGCAGTAGAAGAAGGCCGATCGTCAGCAGCGTTACAAAAAACAGTAGCGCCGTTCCTAGATGGGCAGTGACGATGTCAAAGCGAAGCAGTTCTGTCACAGTCAGCCCGCCCAGTATGCCTTGAAACACGACCAGGAAGAGAGCAAAGCTGGTAGCCCAGGGAGTCCAGGCAGGTAAAGCGCGACGCGACCACCAGGACATCGCCACCAAGACTATCGCAAACAACCCCATAGATGAAGCTGTGAGGCGATGAAACCATTCCAAAAATACCTGGAGGTTCATCTGCTGCTGCGGAATCAGCTTGCCGTAGCACAAAGGCCAATCGGGGCAGGCTAGACCCGCGTTCATTACCCGTGTGGCGCTACCCAGTGCCATCAAAAACAGGGTTTCTGCTGCCATGCCGAGGGCAAAACGACCAATGCGCTCTTGGGGTAAGGTGATCGAGGGGGTGGGTTCTTGGAAGGCAACATCTGTCATCTGCTTCATCCCTCAAGACAAAAAGAAAGCTTTCTTAATCAAAGGTTGAGCGATCGCTCCTCTCAAACCTAGCACTCCTATCTAAACTGGAGGGGTGGAGTGAGTCGAAGAATCACCTTCTACTCTAGTGATCCGAGCTAACGATAGGTTTCCTCTTAGGAATTTCTTTGGATTGAGCACTTTACGAAGTATCACAGTTTGCAGAACTTCTTAATTTCTACCTTCAAGCTGAGGGTTAGCGATCGCTTCAAGACCAACCGTATCTCTCAACGGGTAAATAGACGATCTAACTCAAGAACTCCAGCGCTACAGGCGGAACCTTGATCCCTAAGAAAGTCCAAAGGATATTCAGCCGCTCGTCTGCTTTTAGGATAGGTGCTCTAACTTAGAGAAGGACAGGTCTTGCTATCCCCAATGGAGCCACCTTCCATTTAGACCACCCTCCATCGATCTCCTCGTATCTGTAGAAAAACGGACAGGTCAAATCGTGAATATTCCAAGCTCTATCATCACTCTGCTCATAGGCGTTGTTCTAACGCTGGTCAGCCTTTGGTACGGGCAGAACAGCAACCTGTTGCCCGTGGCAGCCTCCGAGGAAGCCCCTCTGGTCGATGGACTCTTCAACTTCATGCTGACGATCGGCACTGGTCTTTTTTTGCTGGTCATTGGCATAGTCCTCTACTCTGCGTTCAAGTTTCGCCGTCAGCCTGGCGATGAAACCGATGGGCCACCAGTTCATGGCAACATTCCATTGGAGATTCTCTGGACTGCGATTCCGGCCGTGATTGTGCTGGGTCTGGGAGTCTACAGCTTTGATGTCTACAACGCGATCGGCGGACTGAACCCGATGGATCACTCTGTAGCTCACGGTCAAGCCGATCACCAAATGGCTCAAATGAAGATGCCTGGAGCCGCGATCGCCGCTACGCTGGATGCGCCACCCGAATCAATCACAGAGGGGCAAACTCGCAACCAGGAAGTCCAAGACCAGGCAACCCAAGACCCTGCTACTGATGCCGTCCGGGCTGACATTCCCCAGCGCAAAGATGCTCCCACTCTGGGCACAGTCTCGCCTCGAATTGGGGCCTCGCCCGATCGTCAAGGCAAGCCGCCTCAGATGGTCGTGAACGTGGCAGGAATGCAGTACGCTTGGATTTTCACATATCCCGATAGCGGCGTGGTTTCAGGTGAATTGCACGTTCCAGTAGGACGCGACGTGTTGCTGAACATCACTGCCAATGATGTGCTTCATGCCTTCTGGGTGCCTGAGTTTCGCCTGAAGCAGGACGCAGTTCCCGGTCGGCAAACTGAGCTACGCTTCACTCCCTCATTAGTCGGTGAGTATCCAATGATTTGTGCGGAACTCTGTGGCCCTTACCACGGAGTCATGCGAACGAAGGTAATCGCTGAAACTCCTGC
>DATNQR010000459.1:0-3729 GCA_036703905.1 Thermosynechococcaceae cyanobacterium | reverse complement strand
ATCCAGGTGCAGTCAACTGGATGACCGCAGGGCGCGGTATCACTCATTCAGAGCGATCGCCCGAAAGTGAGCGAACGATTGCGTCAACTCTGCACGGTATCCAAACTTGGGTAGCGCTGCCCGCAACCGATGAAGAAACCGATCCCGCGTTTTATCACTACCCTGCCGATCGCCTGCCAGTTTGGGAAGAGCAAGGCGCGATCGTCAAGCTGATCGCCGGACAGTTTCAGGGGCGCACTTCTCCAGTCAAAACCTTTTCACCAACGCTGTATCTAGACATTCAGCTTGCACCTGGATCTCGGTTCACCTTGCCTGCGGAGTACGGCGAACAGGCGGTTTACAGCGTTACGGCAGGCCTAAGCCTCGATCGTGCTCCCTTGGAGCAACACCGGATGGCCATCCTAACGGCGGGACAAGCAGTAGAGATTTCTTCCAGCAGTGAGGGACGCTGCATGGTCATTGGGGGAGAGCCGATGGGTCAGCACTACAAATGGTGGAATTTTGTTTCCAGTCGCCGCGATCGCATCGAGCAAGCCAAGCAAGACTGGCTAGCAGGAAAGTTTGAATCCGTGCCTGAAGAAACTGAGTTCATCCCCTTACCCGAAGAAGATGCAACGTCTTGAGGATAGCGCCCCTTCTCCTGTGGAAAAAGGGGCCGGGGATCAAAGTATTCAGGTTGTGGTTTGTCAGATAGCTGCTTAGCTGGCGATCGCGTCTACTTTCTCCTGAGCGTTTGACTCCTGAGCGCTTGGCAAAACCTGCAATCCTGCTTCGGCTGAGAGATACTCTGCCAGTTGCGCCTCAATTTGAGTTTGCACAATCTGACGGTACTCCAGGAAATGCTCGTTCAGAGCACAAACACCCAGGTAGTGTTCCCACACCTTCGGGTTATGTCGCAGAATGCCCACCAGGTAGCGCCAGAAATTGACGCGAGTGCTGCGAACCACGCCTTGCCGCCAGAACAGCGTCAGCATCGCCCGCAGGTTAACCCAATTGAGCTTCCTGACGCGGCTGCCAGGGCATTTGGGCGCACCCAGCTTCAGGAAGTGCTGGTAGGTGCGATCGAGATAGCGATCGGGATCATAAAGCTGCCAGAAAGCGGCTACAAATTCGTTGGCGATTTCTTGCAGGGGACGGGTGGGGACGAAGTTCATCAGCGTGGTTTGGTTGATGTTAGCGCCCTGCTCTCGCAGTCGTCCTTCTTTGGTGAGTCGATGCCAAAGCGCAGTGTCGGGCAAAGCCTGCAACATACTGAACATGGCCAGGGGAATCGTGGTCTGCTCCACAAAGCGAACAATGCGATCGCCTGCCCCGGTTTTTTCGCCGTCGAAGCCGATGATGAACCCAGCGTTGACCCGCAAGCCCGATCGAATGATCAAGTCGATCGACTCTGAGAGGGAATCCCGCGTGTTCTGGAACTTCTGGGTCAGAGTCAAGCTGGCCTCATCTGGCGTTTCAATACCTAAGAACACCGCATTGAAGTTGCACTCCACCATCAAATCCATCATTTCTTGATCCTTTGCCAGATCCACCGATGCCTCGGTGTTGAACCGGAAGGGGTAGCTGTGGGCCGCCATCCAGGGCTTCAGTGCTTGCAGCATCAGCTTCACATTGCGCTTGTTGCCAATGAAGTTGTCGTCCACCATAAAAATGCTGCGCCGCCAGCCCAACTCATACAGCCGCTCCAACTCTGCCAGAAGCTGCTGTGGCTCTTTCGTTCGGGGCTTGCGTCCATACAGCACAATGATGTCGCAGAACTCGCACTGGAACGGGCAGCCCCGCGAAAACTGGACAGAGAGGCTATCGTAGGCATCAAAGTTCAGCAGATCAAACCGGGGCACGGGCGTTGTAGTCACGTCTGGCCGCACTCCATTGGAGCGAAACACGCCGCTAGTCTCGCCGCGCTGCACCGCCTCCACAAACATCGGCAGCGTGATTTCGCCCTCGTCCAGAATCAGGTAATCTGCGGCCTCAACTTCTTGGGGCAAGGCTGTGGCATAGGGGCCGCCAACCGCGATCGGCTTTCCATGGCGGTTGGCTTCTTGGATCAGATGCAGGAAGTCTTCTTTCTGGACAATCATGGCGGACATGACTACCAGTTCTGCCCAATCCCAATCCGCTTCGCTCAGGTCGCTGACGTTGCGATCGACTAACCGAAACTCCCACTCCTGGGGCAAAATGGCGGCCACCGTCACTAATCCCAAGGGGGGCAGCATGGCGCGGCGATCGACCAGTTCCAGGGCTTTCTCAAACGACCAAAAGCTTTTGGGGAACAAGGGATAGAGCAACAACACTCGCATAGCTGGGCGGCTCCTTTGGGAGATTACGGATTGCACAGAATTCCTTCAGCCTACTCTTTTCCTTCCATTTCCTCATAAATTCGGCTGAGACTTTAGATTTGCTACAGATTTTTCACCACGATCGCAGTCACCATCGCGCAAGTTCAAAATAGGTACTTCAAGCGGCAGACTGCAATACAGGAGCAGGAGCGCGACGCAGCACAGCCAGGTCTTCTGCATCTAGTTCTGCGGGAACACCACTGCGGATGAGTTCAGCAAAATCTTCGTTGGGGATCATGATGCAGAGCGCGTAGAGCCGATCATCGCCAATGTTTTCAATCTCGTGGATGCCCGTGGGTGGAACCAGAATGCTGTCGCCCGATCGCACCAGAATGGTTTTGCCATCACAGGTAGCCCGTCCTTCGCCTTTGAGGACAAAAAACATCTCCACGGCCAACTGGTGACGGTTCGGCGGAGTTTTGCCGCCCACGTCGAAGATTTCGACGCAGAAGGTCAGAGACATATTAGCGATCTGGGGATCAAACACGATCGCCAGGCGATTGGTATCGTGGGTACTGATCCGAAAAGCTTGATATTCAGATGGGGATTTAATGACTGGAATCACACAGCTTTCTGACATCGGAATCGCTCCAGAGAAGGGAACTGCTACTTGATCGCGTTCAGAACTGACTCAGAATTCGCCACAAATCCAAAACATTGATTGACGTTGTACAGCGTGGCCTGCCAGCAAAAATCGGGGGAAGTGGTGGCGGTGCAATCCTCCAACAAAATGCAGTCGTAGCCAAGAAAGTTTGCATCCTGCAAGCTGGCCATGACGCACTGATCGGCATTGACCCCTGCAAAGAACAGCGTTGCTCTACCCAAATTTTTCAGAATACTATCCAATGGCGTATCCCAAAAACCGCTCATCCGGTACTTGTCTACTCGAATATCCTCTGGCTTTTGATCTAACTCATCCACCACTGCCGCTGCCCAACTGCCCGCCTCCAGCACAGGTGCGCCACTTTTAGGCAGAGGGTCGCCTAGACCTACACCGTCCCCAGTTGGGTTGTAGACGTGTAGGGTTGCAGGACTGAGGTTGAGCCGATCGACCCGATTGCCCCAGTTGACCCAGACGATCGGAACGCCAACGCTCCGCAAAGCAGGCAGCAAAGCCTGGAGAGGAGCGATCGGACGACGGGCAGGCTGCACATCCACGCCAATGTGGGCCAGCCACCCGTCAGGATGGCAGAAGTCGTTCTGCATATCAATCACCAGCAAGGCAGATTTTGCCAGATCCAGGCGTAGGGTTTTGCTGAGGGTGGGTAGCGTCAAAGGCTGGGGCGGCAGGGGTGTTCGAGTGAGGTCAGCAATCGCCTCGTCCACCATCCAGGCGTTCGGCGGCACTCCTAAAGTCCGAAGCGGGCTGTTCATCAAGGAATTCTCCGTA
>DATNQR010000458.1:0-13117 GCA_036703905.1 Thermosynechococcaceae cyanobacterium | reverse complement strand
ACCCAACGCTGACTTATCCCGCTTACTACACGAGCCAGAATTTTCACGGGATCGATCGGGGCTACCTTAATATCAGTGCTGCTGTTTCCTACGATCCAATTACTCAATTTGCCCTGCCTCCTGGAGAAGCATTGGTTCGGCAAGGGTTGATCGATGCGATTCAGTCCAAACCTCGCCGCATTCTCGATCTGGGTTGTGGCACAGGCTCCACAACGCTGCTGCTGAAACAGGCATTTCCCGATGCGGAAGTGGTCGGGCTGGATTTATCGCCCTATATGCTGGTGGTGGCAGAGCACAAGGCCAAGCAAGCAGGGCTAGAAATTCGCTGGAAGCACGGCAACGCTGAACAAACTGGCCTACCGCCCAACTCCTTCGATCTGGTGACGGCTTCCCTGCTGTTCCATGAAACGCCGCCGACTGCGGCTCAAACCATTTTGCGGGAGACTTACCGACTGCTGACAGTGGGCGGCGAAGTGCTGCTCCTAGACGGTAGCCAAAAAACCCTGCGCCAAACCGAATGGCTGACGCAGATCTTTGAGGAACCGTATATTCGAGACTATGCGGCAGGCAGTTTGGATGCCTGGATGGGCGCGGCGGGATTGGAAGCTGTGCGAACTCAGGATCTCTGGTGGTTACATCAGGTGACGCGGGGAGTCAAAGCGCTGCCAACTCAGGCGATCGAGCTTGTAGACCCGATCGACGCTCCTCAATGGGCAATGGGCTAGATCCATTGCCCTGTTCTACCCCTCAAGCAAGTGCTGACTCGGATGCTAAAGGCAGTTCTCTTTGATTTCAACGGCGTAATCATCAACGATGAGCCGCTCCACGAAAAGTTAATTAATCAATTGCTGGTTGAGGAAAATCTGCGCCCCAAGCGAGGAGAATTCCGCCAATTTTGCCTCGGACGCAACGATCGTGCCTGCCTTACTGACCTGTTGACAAGCCGTGGCCGTGTGGTCATGGAGCCGCAGTTGACAAACTTGATCGATCGCAAAGCAAAGTCCTATCAGCGTGAGCTAGAGAGCCTAGAAACTCTGCCTACGTATCCTGGTTTGCAAGACTTCATGTTTCAGATTCGCAGCGCCAGATTGAAAATGGCAGTGGTGAGTGGAGCGCTGCGATCAGAGATCGATTTCGTTCTCAGTCACGCTCACCTACAGGAATACTTTTCCACCGTGGTTTCCGGCGATGAAAGCCTGCCCAGCAAACCTGACCCAGCAGGATACCTGGCAGCCATCGATCGTCTAAATAACCAGTTCCCCGACCTGAACTTAGCCCCCTGGGAATGTCTGGCGATCGAGGACACCTTTACGGGCATTGAGGCTGCAAAACAAGCGGGGATTCCCGTTGTCGGAGTTGCTAATACTTACCCCTTTCATATGCTACACCGCCGCGCCAACTGGACGGTAGATTATCTCTCAGAACTGGAACTTGACCAGATTCAGCAGGTGTTCGATCGTCCACAAACTCAAGCTAGCTAACTGGAGGGAACGAGGCGCTTCCTAAGGGATTCAGCGCGGCGCTTGGCTGTCTCATTTTTGGGGTCGATCGCCAAGGCTTGCTCGTAGGCCTCTAGTCCGGGGGCAATCAGTTGCTTGCGCTCGTAGGCATGGCCCAAGTTATTCAGCGCGGTGACGTAGGTAGGATCGGCTTTGAGCGCTTCTTTGTACTGCCGGATCGCCAGGTCATACTGGTCTTGAGCGAAATAGGCAAATCCCAGCGCGTTGTGGATCAAGGATGTCTCTGTTTCCGGCAAATCGTCAGCTTTGAGCGCTTTCTGAAACAGAGTGACCGCCTGAGCAAACACCTTCTTGTCTAGAAAAATGCTGCCCAACTCGTAGTATTCCTGAGCCGTGCCCTTCTCTTTAGTGACCTTGTTCTGCAACCGCTCCAGCGTCATCTCAGTGCGGCGGGTTTTAAGAACCTGGCGAAAGACAGCCACGCTGGCGAAGACTAAAATCACTAGCAGCAGGGAGATATAGACGATCGGAAAGTTACTGTTCATATCAAAAGCGCTTCTCTAAAGCAAATATTCAGAGCAAATACCAACGCCCTACATCCAGCCTAGCTTATTACTAAGCCATTCTATGCCGGGGGAAGATCAAGAGAGTCCCCAGTAGGCGGCACGTTCCTTTAGCCAGCCCTCTTGCTGCCATCGCGCCAGCAGTTCGTTCACCCTTTGTCGCAACGTTTCGTACTGAAGTCCCTTTGGCAGAACTACACAGAGTGGCGCAACCGATAGCGAAGGCAAGAGCAGACGGTAGCCTGGAAATTCTTGGGCCCAGCCGCTCAAAACACTGGTTTCCCCCGCAAAGGCGATCGCGCGCCCCTGCTCCAAGGCTTGCCGCCCTGCTTCATAAGACTCTACGCCAACCAGAGTTGCTTTGGGAAACCGATAGCGCAGCAGCTCGATCGCGCTGGAGCCATTCAAGACAGCGATCGAGGGCACGATCGCCGAGTTGTTGAGGTCGGTAGGCTTCTGGAGGGCAGCACTGCGCGTGATCAAAGCGGTGCCATCGGAGTAGTAAGGCAAGCTGAAGGTTACTAGGCGCGAGCGTGCTTCGGTCAAGGAAACCTGGGCGATCACCAAGTCAGCCTGACCGTCGAGAACAGTGGTGAGGCGATCGCGGTTGAGGACAGGTTTCAGCACCAGAGCATCGGGACGCTGAAATAGCTCCTGCGCCAGCCGTTGAGCAATCTCAATCTCCAGTCCTTGCAGCCGCCCATCCTGTCCCCGGAAGCCTAATGGCCGCAGATTGTCCTTAACCGCAACAATCAGTTGTCCTCGCCTCTGAATGCCCTCAAGGGTCTCCGCCGTCACTTTTACGGCAGAAAGCATAAGAAAAGGTGAAGACATCAACATTGACATCCCCACCCACCTAAGACCTAACATCAACCGCTTGATTACCTGCGGACTGCGTTGACCTGACATTTCGCCTGACCCATGCTAGGCAGACTTTGACTCAGCCGCCAATGCCACAATTTTGCTAAAACCAGCCGGATCGAGGATGGCCAACTGGGACAGCATCTTCCGATTGATCTGGATGTCTGCCTTTTTCAAATTGCCAATGAACTGGCTGTAGCTTAGACCGTGTTGCCGCACAGCTGCATTGATGCGGACAATCCAAAGCCGCCGAAAGTCGCGCTTGCGCTTGCGACGATCGCGGTAGGCATTCCGCAGCGCCTTCATCACCTGCTGGTTGGCGGTGCGGAACAGCCGAGAGTGAGAGCCACGAAAGCCCTTCGCTAACTTTAAAATTTTCTTGCGGCGCTTTCGAGCTACATTGCCGCGCTTTACCCGTGCCATGACTTAACTTTCCTTAGAAAATGAATCCAGTTCCAACTTTTGATCTGCAAAATCTGTGGTGATCTGCAAAAACTGTGAATAGTCGCTCCCCCTTGCCTGGGTTACAGGTAAGGCAGCATGAGGCGAACGTTTGCATCATCTCGATCGTCCACCACAGCCATCCCAGCAAGACTGCGCTTCCGAGAAGCACTTTTGTGCTCCAGCAAGTGGCTGCGGAAGGCTTTCCGACGCAGGATTTTCCCAGATCCACTGGCTCTAAATCTTTTGGCTGCTGCTTTGCGGGTCTTCAGTTTGGGCATGGGTCGCTCCATTCAACACAGTCTCCCATCGTACTCTGAGCTTGCGCGATCGTGCAAGCCCAACTTTAAAGCCAAAGATAAAGCCAAAGTCGAGTGGAAGCCTGAAGAGAGAATTACGATCAGTGCACATTCCTCGGCTCGTTCGTGGTTCTCTGTGTAACTCTACCCGTCAAGCCATCCCTGGAAAATAATGACCACCTCTCTGGCACAAGTTTGAGCAGCGCTATGGAGCATTGTCCGACGTTTGCCTAGCCCAACTGACTCAAAGGAATCGTTTACCTGGCATCCCCTCGGCGCTTCAGAAGTCACGGTCACACAGCAGGTTAATGGGCTGGCTGTGGACTTCCGTAGAGCAGTTGGCGATGCGGCAATTAGGCTAACTTCAGGCTCAAATCTTTGACTGAGAGCAATCGAGTTTGAGGTTAACTTTCGGTCTTCTTGAGCGATCGCACGACTGGCTGACCGTTCTGCACTTCGCCCACCAGCACTTCTTTAGCTAGATTAACGAACAGACCATTCTCTAGCACGCCAGGAATATTGTTGAGGGTCTTCTCTAGTTCCAGTGGGTTATCGATACCGTCGAATTTGACATCCAGAACGAAGTTACCCTGATCGGTCACCACGGGGCCAGCTTTGCGAACGCCCATGCGAAGTTCCGGTTTTCCACCCAGGGTTTCGATCGTCCGCGCAATCTGCTTGAATGCTTTGGGCAACACTTCCACAGGCAGCAGGAACTTTTCGCCTAGGCGATCGACAATCTTGCTGCCGTCGACAATGACTAGGAAGTAGTCTGCCGCAATCGCCACCAGTTTTTCTTGCGTGTGGGCCGCACCGCCGCCTTTGATCAGGTTGAGGTGGGGATCAACTTCGTCTGCACCATCGATCGCGATGTCGATGCGATCAACTTCGTTCAGCGTCACTACCGGAATGTTGCACTCCCGCGCCAGCACTTCACCTTGAAACGAAGTGGTCACGCCTTTGATGTCCTTCAAGTCGCCGGATTTCAGCCGCTCACCCAGCGCCCGAATCATAAACACTGCGGTTGATCCTGTTCCTAACCCAACGATCGAGCCGGACTGCACCCGTGCCGCCGCCGCCTCACCGACCTGCTGTTTCGCTTGCTGCACTGGGTCAAGTTCTGCGCTCATGGAATTTTCTCAGCAATCAACACCGTCCGTCAGTTTACTACACTGCCTGTAACCAGGGGAGGACGATCGCGCTTCTGCCCCTGCTGTTTGCAGAAGCGACTGTCAAAAAAACCCCCGACCCAAAAACTGAGTCGGGGGAATATCAGGGTGCATCTACCATTCCCTACTACTAAGCAGGCTCGAATCCATCAGGATAGTTTTCAGGAATCTCGCCATAATGCTCAAACAACGTTCTCTCGCGGCCACCGTAGCCGGAAGATTTTTTAAGAACTACAATTACTCAAATTCCTTAGAAGGAAAGGAAGATACGGCAGAAACTAGGCAAGCTCCATCTACTGAACTTGGCCCATGTAGAGTCGATCGGGGTAATTGGGCAATCTTACCCGCCGTTCACGGATGCGGTTGTGTGGCGCGATCGCTGAGCTTTGCCTAGATTCACAGTTAAAGGAGGTCAGCATTCAAAAGATTCCGGGTAAGCCCGACGACTAGGGGAGGGTTTACCTCAGTTCGTGACCTCGGCTGCGGATGCAGTTGCTTTATGACTCCCTAGACTCCCCTCCAGGACTAATCTGCGCTTACTAAGGTTGCACTTTCACCTAATTCCTCGCTTATGAATGCTGCTGAACAGGCAAAGAGCTTGGAAACTGCCAGCAAAATTGCCGCTGTAGTAAATCTCTTTAAGGCAGAGTTTCCCGATGCTCGATCGGACTTAAAGCCCTGGGCTAACGATGCCGACACACGGGAACTAGTTGACCCAGACTCGATCGACCTCGGCTTCCATTTTCCTGGCTTCTCGCGTCGTTTCCAGAGCCGCAGCCTGCTGGTACAGATTCGGTTCCATGAAGATGGGTTGACTCAAGAGCGACGAGCGATCGGCATTGAAGTTGCAGGCTTCGATCATCGTGGCAAACAGTGGCGACTCTCCACCGTAGAAAGCTGGAGTTTTGAAGGGGAGCGCTGCCCCGTTCCAGAAATCTCAGACAAGCTGAGGGCATTTCTAAGAGAAGTATTGCAGTTGTTCAATTAGGTTGGGTTGACATTTCGAGTTGAAAGTCAACCCAACCTAATAAGCACTTAGGCAAAATTGATTACACATATAGCGATCGCCCGTAGGCTTGCGGCACTGAAGCTTGCCGCAGCGATCGAATCGTGGCGATCGTGCAGGCGGCGGCCTGGTCGATTTCTGCCTCTGTCGTAAATCGACCGAGACCAAAACGCAGCGAAGCATAGGCAAGCGCTGGCGATCGTCCTAGCGCTTGCAAAACGTGGGAAGGCGCAATCTCAGCCGAGGTGCAGGCAGAGCCAGAAGAAACGGCGATCGTCGACTGTAGCCCCAGCAAGAGCGCCTGCCCTTCCACCCCGGCCACACTGACGTTCAGGTTTCCGGGTAGGCGCTGGGTTGGATGCCCATTCAGGTGAATTCCCTCTGGCTTTAGAGACTGCCAGAGACGATCGCGCAATTGTGTCAGCCGTTGCGCTTCCGTGGATATCTCAGCGATCGCCAGTTCCACCGCTTTAGCAAAACCAACAATCTGAGGCGGATACAGCGTCCCCGATCGCAACCCTCGCTCCTGTCCGCCCCCATGAAGCTGAGGCGCAACCTGCACTCTAGGATTGCGTCGCCGCACATACAGCGCTCCAATCCCCTTTGGTCCGTAGACTTTGTGCGCCGTCAGAGACAGCAAATCAATTTGCATCTCCTGCACGTTCAGGGGAATTTTACCGATCGCTTGGGCTGCGTCAGTGTGGAAAAGAACATGGCGATCGTGACAGAGGGCCCCGATCTCCGCTAATGGCTGCACCACCCCAATTTCGTTGTTGGCTGCCATCACCGAAACTAGAATTGTGTCAGGGCGAATCGCTTGCTCCAGTTCCGCCAGAGCCAGCAAACCGTCCGGTTGCACAGGCAAAATTGTCAGGTCGAAGCCCAAAGATTGCAGATAACGACAGGGATCAAGCACAGCGCTATGCTCTGTGGCGACCGTAATCAGATGACGACCGCGATCGAAGTTTGCTTCTGCCACACCCTTGATCGCCAAGTTGTTGGCCTCAGTTGCGCCACTGGTAAAGATAATTTCCTCCAGTGTGGCCGCGATCGCGATCGCTAGAGACTCCCTAGCTTGCTTCACGGCTGCTTCTGCTTCCCAGCCAAACGCATGACTGACACTAGCGGGATTGCCGAAGTGTTCCGTGAAGTAGGGCAGCATGGCAGCCAACACTCGTTCATCCAGAGGTGTTGTGGCGTGGCAGTCCAGGTAGATCGGGCGCTGATACATAGTTGGGTTTGAAGTGAGTTCGGAGAAGTTGGTATAGGTTAGGCCGGGGTGCAGGGCAACGCTTCTATACTCCCTTCAAACCCAATGTCCTAAGCTGTCTGTCCACAGCTATAACTTCAGATAGGTTTTGTCCTAATCTTTAACATACTTGGCAATCCTGCCCTGATCCCCTGCTTGTCCCTCACTCCAGCGATCGCGGGTTCTCGCTATACTAGCCTTGACCGTTGATTAATTGCTTGCGGTATGTCTCTTCTAAAATTGCCCCTGTTTGGACTCAGAGCCGACCACTTCCGCCATCCTCTGGATCTGGAAGCCACCACTAATCTGAAGCAACTGCCAGGGCTGGATCTGGTGGTGCGGAATCTGCTGGGGCCGATCGCAGAGCAATTCTTCTATCTAGAGAACATTGCTTCCAGCATTCTGGTGAGTGAGCAGCAGTTGCCCGATCTGCACAGGCTGTTGCTGGAAGCCTGCAAAACGCTGGATCTGGAGCCACCCCAACTCTACGTGCGGCAGCATCCTGTTCCCAATGCCTACACCTTTGCCATGCGGGGCAAGCAGCCCTTCATCGTTGTGCACACGTCGCTGATCGAGCTGCTGAATCCTGAAGAGATTCAGGCGGTGATTGCCCACGAACTGGGACACCTGAAGTGCGAGCATGGCGTGTACCTGACGCTAGCAAACATTCTGGTGCTGGCAGCAGGGCAGTTGCCCAGCGTGGGCGCGGTGATTGCCCAAACTTTGCAGGCGCAACTACTGGAATGGGTGCGCTGTGCCGAGTTTAGCTGCGATCGAGCGGCACTATTGGCTACCCAAAACCCCAGAGTGGTTGCTTCGGTGCTAATGAAGTTAGCAGGTGGATCGCCTTCGCTATCTAGTCAACTAAATCTGGATGCTTTCATTGCTCAGGCCCGCGCCTATGACAACATCAGCAATGATCAGATCGGCGAAATGCTGAAGCAAGCTCTGACGGCCCAGCTCACTCACCCGGTTCCGGTGCTGCGGGCACGGGAGATCGATCGCTGGGGAAGCAGTCAGGAGTATCAATCGCTGCTGCAAAGTCGTCCTATCCAGAACAGCGAGGCTAAACCCAACGGCGGTTGGCGCAACTGGTAGCAAGCAAGCTACCACTGGTGAGGCTATGAGCAAGTCTTTAAAGGCTTTCCTGTTCAAGGCAGCAGCAACTACTGCAAAATTAGCGGCGATCGCCTACATCTGCACCTGTGGATTTCTGTTTCTTCGGCAGAATCAACTAATCTACACGCCCACTTCAGACCTGCGAAACACCCCAGCTTCGGCAAAGTTGACCCACGAAGATGTGTGGCTGGCTGTGCCCAATGCTGATCGAGATCAGATTCATGGGTGGTGAATTCCGGCTTCATCTGAGGAAAAAGGTGTTGTTCTCTACTTTCATGGAGCAGGACACAACCTGAGTTCCTATCTAGGAGATCTGAAGTCGCTTCAGAAAATGGGGTTCTCGGTATTCGCGATCGATTACCGAGGCTATGGCAGAAGTAAGGGAGGGTTTCCTAGCGAAGCCCAAATCTATCAAGATGCTCAAATCTCCTGGAACTATTTAACGCAGCAACGCCGTATCGCAAGTAGACAAATCTATATTTTTGGGGTATCCCTCGGAGGAGCTGTCGCCATCAATCTAGCGCAGCAGCATCCTGATGCTGCTGCTTTAGTTGTGGTCAGTTCTTTCACAAGAATGAGAGATCAGATAGCTAACATTGGGCTTGGGATGTTTCCGATCGACCTGATTTTGACTCAAAAATTCGATTCGGTGCAAAAAATCAAATCTGTGAGAATGCCAGTTCTGCTTGCTCACGGCGCTGCAGATGAATATATACCGAGCTGGATGAGCCAAAAACTTTTTGATACTGCTTCACAGCCCAAACGACTGCTTCTAGTTCCTGGCATTGATCACGGCAGAATTGGCGCTCTGATCGGAGGAAGTAATTTCAGTTCTGCAATGCAACAGCTACGCAACGAAGCTACTAATTAGCCTTCGCTTTGCTTAAGTTCTGCCAGAGCGTAGTGGGCCACTGCCAAACTCAACCGCACTTGCTCGGTTTCGGAAAGCTGCTCCCACTCGCTTGATCGCACTGCGGAGACGGGATCGATCGTTGCCTCGCCTCGCATGGCGTGAGCTAAAGGACGAGCCAAGACATATACATCTTCTTCGACAAGTTCAGTCAGATTTGGCAATAAGTCCTGAACGCTCTGCACAAGCTGGTCTGCCAGGGTGGCTGAGGTGGCTGCGATCGCTTGGGCCCGACGAGCGATCGCTGAGAGCAATGGCTGAGGCAACCGTAGCCCAAAGCGCTCAGTCAGGCTGTTTTGCAGTCCGGCAGTTGCCCATAGGGAATCTAGCTGATCGAAAAAGCGGCTGGCTGGTTCAGAGTCATCATTTTCCCAGCCTTCCCAAACTGAAACTGCGTCGGGCTGGCTGAAGAAGTCTTCTGCCTCAATGGGATTCCAGGGATAGGCAATACGGGCATGGGGAGTTTCTGCGATCGTCACGCTGTCTTCAGTCAGGGGTTGGTCAGGTTGCCAGGAGCAGTGAACCCCTTCGGCCTGCAACAATGCGTCCTGTAGTTCGCGCTCGACGATCGCTTCTAGGTTTTCAAGCGGATTGGAACGCATCGTTTCGTTACTCATAAGGGACTCCTGCATGCACTAGCTGACGGATTAGGTTTGCTGGATGTATCTACAGCCCTCTATTTACCCGTTCCGCAATCTCGCTCAGTTTATGCCTTTTGGCTGAACTGTTGGTGGAGGGTGGACGATCGCTGAAGTTCACCGAGAGACAAGAGCAAGGACAGACTCTTGGAGCAGTGATTTCGGAGGGTATGGCGGTATCTTGGGTTGCTTCTGAATAAGTAAAGCGAAGCTGGCTTACAGAAGCACCTGTCTTTAGTGGTGCAGTCTGCCTCGACTGGTCAGCGATCGTCTTTCATCCTGGCTGTTGGGGATTAGGAAAAGCTGCGAGGAGCTGCGTTTTGAGTTCTAAATTTTGAGTTCTGCATTTTGACTACAGCTGAGTTCGATCGCTGCTTTTTCTGGTGGGTCGAAGAGAATTTGGTAACTGCAAGTGGGGTTCGATCGCTGCACTAAACTCAAAAATTCTTCGGCTTCGCTGCGGCGGCGAAAGCGGGCGATGACAACTCGCTGCATCTGGGGCAGTAGGCGAATGATGCACCAGGGATACAGGGTGCTTTGATAGGAAGATTTCGCAGTCTGTGCGACTGGTATCATGGGTTTACCTCAATTAGTGGGGTAGCGATCGCGCTTCAGTTTCTCAGGCAGTAGCGCGATCGCATTTGAAACAATTCAATTAAAGGGCTAATACTAGCCCTGTGTCAAGCATGGGTTTGGTTAGATTGCGAATTCGGGAGTTCGCTCAGGAACGAGGTTGGACTTTAAAGGAAGTTTCTGAGCGCTCCGAGGTGAATTACAGCACACTCAAAACCTATGCTCGTTCTCCTGGAATTGCCACAGTTGATATTACGGCATTGCTCAAGTTGGCGCGGGTGTTTGAGGTGGCAATCGAAGACCTGATCGAGGTGGTTGAGGAGTAGGAATATGAGTGTGCTGGCTGATATCTACAACGTTTTTGATCCGTCGCCGCTGCCTGCAAATTCGCCGCTGTATGTGGAATGTAAGGAAGTGCGGGGCGACAGCGATGTGCTGGTGGAACTGGGGAGAAAGATTGAACGCTCCAACGTGCCTACCTGCCAACTTTATTCAGGGCATCGGGGCTGCGGCAAATCCACCGAGCTACTGCGGTTGGCGGACGATCTCGATCGCAAGGGCTGCAAGGTCGTCTACTTTGCAGTGGACGCTAAGGATCAAGGAGACGTGAACCCAGAGGATGTGGAATACACCGACATTCTGCTGGCCTGCACTCGGCATCTGCTGAAGGATTTGGAAGCGGCCGATCCGCAACCGATCGCAAGCTGGCTGAAGGAGCGCTGGGCAGAACTGAATGATGTGCTGAAAACCAAGGTTTCTGTGGCGGAGTTGAAGGCAGAGGTGTTGGTGCAGCAGATGGCCAAGATCACAGCGACGATTCGGGCCCAGCCTAACCAGCGGCACGAGATCCGGAAATTGCTCAACCCACACACTGAGTCGCTGGTGGTGGCGCTGAACGAGTTCATCAAAGATGCGAAAGGCAAGCTGCCACCGGGAAAATCTAAGCTGGTGGTGATTGCTGATGGGCTGGATAAGATTACGCTGGTGACGCGGGAAGGGGGGCGGACGAACCACGATGAAGTGTTTATTGATCGCAGTACTCAACTGCAAGCGCTGGATTGCTATGTGATCTACACCGTGCCGATCTCGTTGGTGCTGTCGAAGCGGGCTTCCGATTTGGCAGAGATCTACAGTTGTGCGCCCCACGTTTTGCCGTCGATCATGGTGCAAACTCAAGACAATCAACCCCATGAACCGGGGATTGAGAAACTGAAGGACATTGTGGCTTCGCGGGTGTATTCCGTGGAGGGAACCCAAGGATTGAATCTGGAAACCCAAGTGTTTGACAGCCCGGAGACGCTGCGGCAACTTTGCCGGATTACTGGGGGGCACGTTCGCAACCTGATTTTGCTGATGCAGTTGGCGATCGACTACACGGATGATCAGCTACCGATTACGGCGATGGCGCTGAAGCAGGCAATTCGCAAGTTGCGGACGGCTTACCGAGAGACTGTGGATGCAAATCAGTGGGCTTTGCTGGCGCAGGTGTTTCGCAGCAAGCAGATCGAGCATGATGAGCCGCACCGATCGCTGCTGTTTTCTCGCTGCCTGCTGGAATATTTTGAGGAAGACAAGTGGCACGACGTTCACCCAATTTTGCGAGATGTGCCAGAGTTTAAACAAGCCCTGGATCGCTTGCCGTCCCTATGACTCCTGAGCCGATCGACTGGACAGAAGAACCCCTGCTTGACCCAGAGCAAGAACGCCGAGCGCTGCTGAGATCGTTGCGCCGCAGGCAGGGGTTTGGGGTGTTGTTTGTGCGCTGCACTCCCAACCAGGTGGATCGATTGGTGGAGCAGGTGCAGCAGGAGTTGCCGCAGAAGAAAACCGCTCTGCTGACCCTGACAGAACCGATCGATAATCTGTTTGAAATCGTCGATCGTCGCCCCGACAAACAGGATCTCAGAATCTTATTGATTCAAGGGTTGGAGAGGTCTCTAGAGCCATACATTCAGCCGGGATATGGTGGAGAGGGAGACTACTATAAGCTCGATACGGCTCCCCGAATTCTCAGCCATTTGAACCAGCAACGGGAGAACTTCCGCGACCATTTCCCTCAGCTTTGTTTTGTGTTTCTACTGCCTCGCTTTGCGATTAAGTATGTCATTCGGCGCGCTCCAGATTTTTTCGATTGGGGTTCTGGCATTTTTGAGATTCCGATGGACTTGGAGCGCTTGCAGCAAGAATCTTCGCAATTTAAGTTTAAGCGGCTCGAAGAAAAAGATTATTCAGTGCTTTCTCCTCAAGAGGGACGAGAGGAGATTCTCAAAATTCAAGCGTTAATTGAAGAACCTCAACAAACAGAGCAAACAAGGGCAGACTTGTATTATGAACAAGCTCTCCTTTACAGTACTAACGGCGACTGTGAAGCAGCTTTAACTAGCTATGATCGTTCCCTTGCCATTAAACCCTTCAATCACCTAGCTTGGAACAACCGGGGTCTAGCACTTACTAAGATGTCATGTTATGAGAATGCTATCAGTAGCTTTAACATAGCTTTAGAGGTTAAACCAGATAGCTACTTTGCTTGGTTTAATAGAGGCAACGCTCTCTACAATTTGGAGAACTACGAGGAAGCCATTGCCAGCTACGATCAAGCGCTCAGGTGCAAGTTGGACAGCTCTGAAACTTGGCTATATCGAGGGAATGCTTTAGATAGCTTAGGACACTATGAGGAAGCTATTGCTAGCTATGACAAAGCTCTGCAATACAAATCAGATGACCCTGAGATCTGGTATTATCGAGGGAATACTCTAGGCAACTTAGAAAAGTACGAAGAGGCCATTGCTGCTTATACTCAAGCTCTTCAGTACAAGCAGAGTCATTATG
>DATNQR010000457.1:0-2841 GCA_036703905.1 Thermosynechococcaceae cyanobacterium | reverse complement strand
GAACGATGTGAAGGGACTGCAAAAGTGGTTTGCTATCACCGCCGCGATGGGCGCGATCTTTCTAGCAGGTCAGCTTTATGAGTACTTTCATCTAGAGTTTGGGCTGACGACGAATCTGTTCGCCAGCACTTTCTATGTCCTGACAGGTTTCCACGGGCTGCACGTTTGCTTCGGTCTGGTGCTGATGCTGGCAGTACTATGGCGATCGCTGAAGCCAGGACACTACAGCAACGAAAAGCACTTCGGTGTAGAGGCTGCTGAGATCTATTGGCACTTTGTCGATGTGATCTGGATAATTCTTTTTGTTCTGCTGTATCTTCTCTAAAACTTGCTCTTGCTTCTCATTCTCCTGATTCCTCTTGATCCTCGTCATTCTGGAGCGCTTGAGACTGCTGCTGAGTTCGGCGGGAGGGACGACGGTATCTTTTCGTTTCTAATCTGGGTTCATAGTGCTGCTTTCCCTGCGCCTTGCTCTTCAGCTTTAGGGTTTCATCTGGATTGCTGAGACGAGCGCGGCTTTGTTCAAGGACGATCGCCTCCTCTAGGAAGCTCAGGTAATAGGGGTAGCGCTCCCAGTCTCCCCGCACTATGCAGCCTGGCTCGTCGCGGTGTGAGCAGTCATTGAACTGACAGCTGGCTTGAGCAAGTCGATCGCGGGCTTCAGGAAAGTAGTTAGCCAGTTCCTTGGGGGTACAGTCCAGTTCAGGCTGGTTGAATCCTGGTGTGTCTGCCAGCAGTCCTCCCTCTGGTAGCTCAAACAATTCCACATGACGGGTAGTGTGTCGGCCTCGGGCCAGCTTACCGGAAACTTCTCCTACACGGAGTCGAGCCTGGGGGATCAGCCGATTGATCAAGCTCGACTTGCCCACCCCAGATGGGCCAGAGACGATCGTTACCCTCTGGCTTAATCTCTCCGCTAGCTGCTGCAATCCCAGTTCTTGTCGAACACTCAAGAAGATTGGCTCATAGCCCCACTGCCGCAGCCGCCTGCACCAATTTTCCTGCTCCTCAGAGCCTACTAAGTCACTTTTAGTTAAGCAAAGAAGAACTTCTAAATTAGTTGATTCTGCTTTGATTAAAAAGCGACTCAACTGTACTGGATCAAGGGTCGGCTCCATCAGAGCAAACACCAGCAGCAGATGATCCGCGTTAGCAACAGGGGGACGATCCAGTTCTGACTTGCGGGGCAATACCTGAGCGATCGCGCCTCGTCCCCCCGCCCAATCCGGCTCCTCCACGATCACCCGATCGCCGACCATGATGCGCTGTCCAAGCTTTTTTAAGCGCGATCGACGGGTGCAAAGAAGCCTCTGAATTTCAGGCTCTGAGTCTTGACTTAAAGTAAGAACGCGTTGTGACCCAATTAGATCTAGCTGCACCTGATAGTAATTAGCTTGAATAGCCAAGACAGTGCCTACCAGGGGCAGATTCAGACCCGAAGCGCTTTCAGGAACTGGTAGCTCAGCACTCATGCCTCAGCGCTCTTGACTTCACTTTTGACATCACTAAGGGGACAGCGGACGCTGACAGCGAAGAAATCCGATCGGGATTCAATCTGCTCAATGCCGTATCCTTCCATCGCCAGGCTGTCGGGGACTTGCTCCATTGGTTCCCCTGGATCTAGCCAGACCTCCAATAGGGCACCGGGAGGCAATTGCTCCAGCTTCAGCTTCGTGCGAACAAAGTTGATCGGGCAGGGGGTTCCGCGCAGATCCAGTTGAGCATCAGGCAGGACAGGCTGACTCATCCGCCAAACACCTTGCCAAAGAAGCCTTCAATGCCGCCTTTGCCAATTCGATCGCCCCGCAGCTTGGCCAGCTTTTCCAACAGGTCTCGCTCTTCCGGGGAAATACGGGTGGGAATGTCAATCAAAATTGTGATCAAGTGATCGCCACGACTGACAGGATTCCCCAGCTTTGGCACTCCTTTAGACTCCAGAGTTAGCACTGTCCCTCCTTGAGTTCCAGCGGGGATCAACAACTCGTGTTCCCCGTCTACGGTGTTCACTCCAACGCGACAGCCTAAAATTGCTTGCAAGTAGCTGATCTTCAAGTCTGAGAGGATGTTGATGCCTTCCCGATGGAACTCGGCATCTTCATTCACAAATAGATAAACGTACAGATCCCCAGGGGGGCCGTTGCGCTGCCCGGCATCGCCTTCACTAGAAACCCGTAGCCGTGTTCCGTTGTCCACGCCCGCCGGAATCGTGATCTTCAGTTTCTTGGTTTCCTGCTTCTGCCCGTTACCGCCGCAGGTTTCGCATTTCTCCTCGACCATCTGACCAGAGCCATTGCAGGTAGGACAGACAGAAACCTGAGTGAAGCTGCCGAAGGGGGTGCGAGTGGCGCGGCGCACTTGTCCCCCGCCATTACAGGTGGTGCAAGTACGGGGCCGAGTTCCCGGTTTGGCTCCAGATCCAGTACAGGTATTGCAGGTTTCCAGATGGCTGATCCGAATTTCCTTCTCGCCACCAAAAACTGCTTCTCGGAACTCCAGCTTTAGATCCAGCCGTAGATCGTCGCCTCGGACTGGGCCACTGCGCCGCCTGGCCGTCTGAGTCCCCATGCCTCCAGAGAAGCCACTGAAGAAACTCTCAAAAATATCAGCAAAGCTCCCATCAGCCCCATCGGGGAAACCTCCGGCTCCAGAAACGCCCGCCTCGCCGAAACGATCGTACCGAGCACGAGTTTCCGGCTCCGACAGCACTTCATAGGCCAGATTGATTTCTTTGAAGCGCTCCTCTGCCCCGGCTTCTTTGTTCACGTCCGGGTGATATTTTCGGGCTAACCGTCGGTACGCCTGTTTGAGATCATCCTTTTCAGCATCACGGGAAACACCGAG
>DATNQR010000456.1:0-6060 GCA_036703905.1 Thermosynechococcaceae cyanobacterium | reverse complement strand
ATTGTCTTGAAGGAGGAAGCAGAGATTTTCCATGCCTCCACCCTGCACCAAGCTAGACAGCAGCTCGAAACTGATAGTTTTGATCTGGTCATTCTCGACATCAGCCTTCCAGACGGCTCTGGACTGGAATTGCTACCCTTCATACATCGGCAGACGGGTCAACCAATTCCGGTCGTGCTGTTTTCAGCACGGGAGGTAAATGCTGAAACTGCTCAAAAGGTCACTGCTGCGCTAACCAAAACCCGCACCACCAACCAGGAGCTACTCAGCACAATTCAATCCCTGGTGAAGTATCACTAGCGAACGATCGCGGATTAACTAGGGCGAATTGACTAGGTTTTATTGACTTTTAATTCAACCCAGAATGCCAACACAACCTAAAACGAATCAACTAAAACTGATTTGAAGAAGCAATTTTAGCAAGCAACTTTAGACCCAATGCCAGTTCCCGCGTTGAATCGTATTTTGTTTGTCGAAGATGACCCAGATATTCAATCTGTAGCGCGGCTGGCGCTGGTGGCTGTGGGGAAGTTCACGGTGGAGATTTGCAGTTCTGGAGTCGCTGCCCTGGCTACTGCTCCTATTTTTGCCCCCGACCTAATTTTGCTGGATGTCATGATGCCAGAGATGGACGGAATCAGCACCCTTATGGCGTTGCGCCAACTGCCCAAAACTGCCAACATTCCCGTGATCTTTATGACGGCAAAGGTGCAAACCCACGAAGTTATTCGCTACAAGGAGTTGGGTGCGGTGGACGTGATTGCCAAGCCGTTTGAGCCGATGATGCTTTCAGCTACCGTCCGCCGGATGTGGGAACAGTTCTATGGCTAATTCTCCTGCGATCGAAACTCAACTCAAGCAACTGCGCCAATCCTATCAGCGCAGTCTGACCGACAAGCTGTATGCGATCGAAGATAGCTGGCGTGGGTTAACCCGTTGGGATAGGGACGCTCTGGAGCAATTTCATCGCCTGATCCATACTCTGGCTGGCTCCAGCGCTACCTTTGGACTGACTTCCCTGAGCCAAACCGCCCGCACTTTAGAACATTTCCTTCAGGAGCGATCGAATACAACGCCTCTGAGCTTAGAGGATCGTCAGCACATCACCACACTGCTGCTACAGCTACGAAACCAGATTGAAGTCTGCCGTACTCAAGGCAAATCGCCCCAAGTCAGTCTGAAAGACGATTGTGACTTCTCTCCCCTCAGTTGGTCTGCGTCCGTCCGCTCCTCTCAGACCGAGCAACGTCTGGTGTTTCTGGTGGAAGATGATCCCGACGTGGCCCAAGAACTCTCCCTTCAGATTAGCTACTTCGGCTACCAGGTTTGCACCTTCGATCGCCCAGAACTGCTCAAGTCTGCGATGGTCGAAGCCTCACCGGCGGCGGTGATTATGGATATCGTGTTTCCAGAGGGTGATTTGGCGGGCACCCAGGCGATCGTAGAACTGAACCAGTGGCGCATGGCCTGTCGGCAAGTCCAGACTTCTCAGCCACCCGTGATCTTCATGTCTGTGCGGGACGATCTGCTGGCTCGGTTGCAGTCTGTCCGGGCAGGGGGCGATGCCTACTTCACCAAACCCGTCAACGTCAACGAGCTGATCGATAAGCTCGATCGCCTAATCGACGATAACCAACCCGATCCCTACCGAATTCTGATAGTGGAAGACGATCCAGAACTGGCTGAATTTCATGCCCTAACGCTGCAACAAGCCGGAATGCTGACTCAGATCATCACGGATTCTATGGGGGTCATGCAGCCATTGAGCGAGTTCAAGCCCGATCTGATCCTCATGGACATTTATATGCCGCTATGTAGCGGTCTGGAACTGGCGGCCGTGATTCGCCAGCAGCCAGCCTACGTTAGCATCCCGATCGTGTTCCTCTCCACGGAGACTAATGTAGACAAGCAGCTTGCGGCCATGAGTCTGGGTGGGGACGATTTTTTGACCAAGCCGATTCAACCTGAGCATCTCATTGCCTCGGTGTCCAGTCGCGCCCAACGATCGGCGACGCTGAGGGCGCTCATGGTGCGGGATAGCCTGACGGGTCTGTTGAACCACACCAAGCTGAAGGAACAACTGTCTACCGAGATCAAGCGGGCCAAGCGGCAGAATGTCTCCCTCGCTTTCGCCATGATTGACATCGACCACTTCAAGCGGGTCAACGACACCTACGGCCATCCGGCAGGCGATCGGGTGATCAAAAGCCTCTCTCGCCTGCTTCAGCAACGCCTGCGCCGCACAGACATCATCGGGCGCTATGGCGGTGAGGAATTTGCCGCAATTCTGGTCGATACCGATGCTTCTGCTGTGCAGGTGATGAACCAGATTCGCCAAAGCTTTGCCCAGATCCAGCAGTGGGCAGAGGGTAACGAATTCACCGTCACGTTTAGCTGTGGCATTGCCCTGTCTCCCGATTTCTCAGACGCGACTGAGATCAATCGAGCTGCCGATCGGGCTTTGTATAGAGCTAAGCAAGCCGGACGCAATCAAGTAGTCTTTGCTTCAGGAGAGGATGACTGAGAAACAATTTGAGGCGTTGCATTGGGAGCAGGAGAAAGGCTAAGGCTGAGGGTCGTTCTTCCCCAGCCTTCAGTAAGGCTTAATTTAAGAATTGGAGAATGGAACTCCCGCCGTGATCGCCAGAGCTAGCGAATTTCTTGAGTCCAGGCCCGCAGCAGTCGCAAAGCGGTCATCAAGCCCATTGAGTCGCTTTGCTCGATAAACTCCAGCACTTTTGCAGCCGATAAAGCAGAAAAAGCAAGGCTAGAGCGCGATCGAATATAGCGATCGCCATCCAAGCGATAAATTAACAGTTCGCCGCTCCAAAAATCTTCCCCTGGCTGACTGAGGTAGCGCCAAACTTCAGGAACGCCTAGGGCAGCATAAATCGAGAGCTTATCCAGCGTGCTTTTGTTCAGCGCCACTTCCTGCACTAGATCAGGGGGCGGATCGACGGCCAAATCTGGGGCGGCTTTGCCTTGCAGAGCGGCAGCATGGCGGAAATAGTAGCAGGCATCCGGCTCTACGGCTTTGCCCAAATCAGGGCGCATCAAGGTGGGCGCAACGTAGCCCTCCATCGGTAGCTTGAGTTCCTCCGCCAGCACCAGCAGCAGCGACTCGATTAGCTTGCGACAGCGCTCGTGTTCATCCAATGGGGTCATCATTTCCAGACGGCCGCGATCGTAGGTGAAGCGACTGGTGCGTGCATCCATCTCTGCCAGAATGGACTCAAACTTCTGCCAGCTAATTTTCTCCAGAACGATCCGTTGCTCGTTTGGCTTTGGCCCTTTACCCATAACTTTATCCCTACCGTGTTGCTCCTTATCGATCGCCTCAGACCGTGTTGCTCCTTGTCGATCGCCTCAGCTTGAGCTAATCCCAATGATACTCTCGCCTGAGCCTCTCCAGGCTGGCGACGGCTAGCCTTTCAGCGCTGCCACAAACACCTGCCAAAAATTTCCCCAGCCGGGAGCGGCTTGCAGGTGGGCAAAAGCCTGAGCCGATCGCGCTAAGTTGCGATGGTCGGCAAACCATAGAGGTGTGGGGCGCAGGCGGAAAGGCGCATAGAGAACCGACTTCTGGGGATGCTCGAACAAATCGCTGTTGTGAACCATGCCGCGTCCCGAACCGATGTTATCTAAGGAGTGCCCCGGAAATGCGCCCCAGGGAAACACTGCCACTGAGTAGATCACTGCACTCCAAACGTTCACGCCAATGCTGCCGTAGCGGAGATCGGCGATCGCCTGCTCTAGCTCTGCCCAACATCGGCGCTGGGTAGTTCGATCGATCAGCACTGTGCAGGACAGCGTTCCCCAAATTTTCTCGTTGGCAACCGTCACCGCTTCAGCCAAAAATTCTTCAGCACTGGTTGCGTCTAAACTCACCTCTGCCAACACGCCGCAAAAGGCCTCGGTGGTGAGGGCGTATTCTCCGGCTGCGGGCGGGACATTGGGAATCACTGTCCAGGGGACGATCGCTGCGGTGCGACTTGCCAACGGCTCGGACTGGGGATAGCGATCGAGAAAAGCCTGATAGCGCTGCTGTGCTCGTGGATAGTACGCTTGCCGAGGGGGGATGCTGGCTAGCGCTTGGCGAACCTGCTGCAAAAACTCCTCTCGTTGCTCCCAGCCCTGCGCCGTAACTAGAACCTTTGCGGCGGCACAGTTGAAGCTGGCGTTGTGGGCTACCGCACTGGCTACCTGACGGGCTTGGAAGGCCAAATCCGATCGTGACCAGCGGCCCGGAACCACCAGAATTGGCGTGACGCAGCCCAACTCAGAAGTGATTGGCTTGTTTAGCTTGGGCTGCTGGTTGGCTTTGCGTTCTGCCTGCTCTGCCGCAGTGCTGCCCCAAACGATCGCGTCGTGGGTCTGGTGCGATCCGGTGATGTGAACCGTGTCAATCTGAGGATGCTGGCAGAGATATGCCCCTATCTCTGCGCCACCGTAGACGATTTCCAGAAAGCCCGCCTGAACTAGCGACCTCAAGCCTTGCTCCAGGAACTTCCCCAGGTAGTCGTTTACCGGATTCATCTTCAGCAGCACCACCTGATCTTCTGCGAACAGCTTGTTTAATGTGTCCATCGGGGCGATCGAGGCAATGTTCCCAGCCCCCAGCACCAGCGCCACTTGTCCACGATCGGGCGGTTGGCGATAGATCATGCCCTGGGTTGCCGGCTGTCCCGGCTCGATCCAAACTTCACCCCGATAGCCCAGCCACAGCAGGCGATCTACCACTGTTTTCGGGAAAACCTCAGCAACGAACTGTCCGGTGGCTCCCGATCTCAGAGCGATCGGTGCAGGTTGACCGTTAGCCTCCAGCGTTTGAATTAACTGCCGCAGGTTTGCCACCGTGGCCACGGGCCCCACCAGCCATTCCTCCCCCACCAACTGCGAATCTGACGGAATCCCCTTCGCGTGACAGGCGGTCGCCACCCAGGATTCTGCGACAGCCATCACCTCGGCAATGCAGCGCTTTAGATAGGCGATGCGATCGCCCACGCTTACCGCAATCCAGGCTTCTTTGCGGCTGACTAGACGAGCAATTGCTGCATCCGCCTGATCTTGAGAAGTGGGAGCGATCGAGTTCATCACGTTGCCAAATGTAGGACGTTGCCATTGCATCTGTAGAGTAGACTGATTGCAGAAAGAAGCAAAGCAAGTTGATGACTTTGGAAAATACCAGGAAAATACCAATCTCGACTTTCAGCAGTACTCGACTTTCAGCAGTAAGTGTTGAAGCGCGGTGAGCCATTGCTTTCAACTGCAACCAAGATCTAGCTGCCTATTCCCCTGTCCAAGCCTAGCCTCTGCCTCCTGCCGCAACGTCACTGTGAGGTACTGACATGATCGACCAGAACGATCGCACGACGGCCATGTGGTGTCACCTGTCTTCCCTAGTGTGGATCGCTTCGCTGACCGTAGGGTTGCCGATTCCCTTTGGTAGTGTGCTGATTCCCCTGATCATTTGGAGCTCCAATCGAGACAAGCCTTTTGTGGACGCACACGGCAAAGAATCCCTCAACTTCCACATCTCGCTGATTCTCTACTCGATCGTCATCATCGGAGTGATGATCGTTCTGGCGATCGCGGGTTTTGCTCTGTTTGCAACCCAACCAGAATCGGCGGCATCAGCTTTCTTCGCGGTGGGCGGCTCTTTGCTGCTCCTGATTGCCCTGCTGATAGGAATCGGGCTGGCGATTTTCGATTTTATCGCCACTATCATCGCGGCGGTAAGAGCCTCCAACGGTGAGGTTTATCGCTACCCGTTTGCGATTCGGCTGCTCAAGTGAGCGTGAGGGGATTAACTATCCCTAATGAGAGGTTTTGGGTAGCAGCAGCGAGAACGATCGCGCTCAACTCCGCTAAAACCATAAAGCTGTATTAAGAACAGTACAAAAAGATTGAGAACTTCCCTAGCTTCGACTGAAAGCTTTACCTTATAGGTTTACACCAATTTTTCCAGAGGCAAGCCATGAGCAACAACGCATCACGGTATCAGATTAGCTGCACCCTTTCCTTTGGTGACGTTTACGGTCAGATTATTGTCTGGCTAAT
>DATNQR010000455.1:0-2155 GCA_036703905.1 Thermosynechococcaceae cyanobacterium | reverse complement strand
TAACAGAGAATAGCAGTACCCCCGATCCTGCTTCAATTAACCACACAATCGATCCTATCCGAGTACCCACAGGCAATTCTCCAGCAGGAGATTTGGCAAGGTCACACTTGAGGTCTGAATAGTCCATGTACACACTTGTCTCTTGGTTTACCCAGCCTACCCTGCCGCAAAAGAGATCCCAATCTTTACCTGGAGATTTGGGGCTGCCGGATTTCTGCCAAATTCTCTTCTGAATACTAAAGCCAAAGCAACCGTTACTGTATTTCACCCAAAGCTGGTCAATGGTTTGTAGATCAGTACAAGGAAACACCTGAATGTCTTGAGGTCTCAGCCAACCTTCTTTCTGACGGCTAGTTGCTTGGCACATCACTGTCAGGGTCTCTTCATCGGCCTCTTTCCACTTGCCCGCCTTCAGTAAGTCCCGCAGTTTGCGGTAGTCCACTCCACGTTCTGAGGGCAGACAAGGCAAGCCACAAGCTTCAGCGCGGGAAAGAATATATCCTTTCCACGACCAACCGCCGCCGCCCCAACTTTTGAAGAAAGCAGGTAAATGACCAGGTGGAGCATCATTAAGGTTGAAAATTAGTCGATTGGGGTTTCGCTGCCGTTTTGATGTTGCTAAACGCCATCCAACTTGAACATCAAATGCGTCATCGTCAGAATTCAGTTCTTTCCAAATCCTTGCTTGGGCACTAAAGCCAAACTTCCCATCGCTGTATTTTGTCCACAGAAAATCGAGACTCTCAAGAACTTCGCAGGGATAGTTTTTAAGATGCTTGACCTGAATCTGGCTTTCATTGATCGCTTGATGCATCAAATCGCAAGTTTTTGAGTCTGCCTCTCGCCAACGCTCATTCTTAAGTAACTCCTCTAGTTCGCCGTAGTCCAACTCCTTTTCTAAACTCAAGTCATCGTCTGATTCCTTCGGTCTGGCTGGAGCAGATTGAACTTCGACGGGTAGCAGCTCAACTTTGGGTGCAGTTGAAATTGGCAAAGTTTCTGCAATCCCAAATACATCTGAGGATGGGAAATTAGGTAAAGCTGCATTGGGCAGGGTGCGCTTGCGATCGCTCGCTAGTAGCATCTGACGGCTCAGTTTTCTATCCTCTGCGTCTGTCGCCAAATCATTGACTTGCTCCCAAAGTTGTTTTGCCAAACCGAAATCTTCATCTGCGAAAGCATGAATCGCTCGTTCCTTCAGGTGGTTGATATCAGTTTTAGTGACGCAGGTAGCTAGTAGCGGCAGATTGTATCTCCAATCCGGCTCTAGGGCGATCAATGGAACTTGTATAGGTCGATGGTGCTGAGTTAGTTCATAGACTCGCTGGCGCAAATAATCTCCCAATTGCCCCGGCAGGGAGTGCTTACCCAAACCCTCCAGCAGCGCATGGGTAAACACTCCCTGCTTCAGTTCCGGCAACTCATACGAACGTCCCCCACGACTACAAGAAAACAGCGTAATGATGCCCTGCTGCTGCGCTTCCTGTATCGTCTGCATCCCCACCGTTGCCTCGCCACCCTTCCCCGCACTCGTCACCGAATTGCGACACATATCCAGCACCAGCACTGTCGTCTTGGCGCGGCACTGGATCAACTTCTCCATCACAAACCGAAGCGAAACTGCCGTCTCTGCCAAATCTCCTGGGTAGCCATCCTGCATCAGCAGATAATCCTGACCCTCCTGAGAAATGCCATGTCCACTGTAGAAAAACCAAACGACATCCGCGCCCATCGCCTGCGGACGCTTATGAAGCTCCAGCAACAGTCGCCGTAAATTAGTCCGGCTGGGACGAGTATTCAACCCACTAATTGCAGGCGAATCGTCGGTGCAGAGAAACACATTCTCCGAGTCAAAGCCCGCCTGCTGGCACAGAAAATCCTGCATCCGCTCCGCATCGCTGACAGCGCAACGCAACTGATGCTCATCGTCTTGGGGAAGATGCTCGTAATGGTTAATCCCCACCACTACAGCCCAACTGTTCGCCATCTACTTTGCAGCCCGCTTAAATTTCAGCGTGATTGCCCCTTTCCCGGCCGCCTCGCCGCCCACTCCCATCAGGCTCACCTGCCCCTTGCCATTGATCTCCACCGCCAGCGTCACCTCATCCAGTTGCAGCCCAGAGTCGCCCCCAACCTGCTGTTCCGCCTCCGCCAG